>DBBC01000027.1:6148-6367 GCA_002292025.1 Firmicutes bacterium UBA994 | reverse complement strand
GCGTATACGGTTGGTTTCGCTATGGACAGAAGACAGGGGAGGGGCAGCGATGGCCCGCATGGTGGGAGCGCCCATATACTAGGTAATTTGCAGGAGAAACGAATTGAAGAGGTACTACTGATAGTTTGGGTGCTCAAGGACAAAGACTTCCACCCGGTATCGCTCCGCGCGTTTCCTAAGTGAAGAATCGGTAAGCAATCGGACGGAGCCTTTTGCTTC
>DBBC01000027.1:0-5821 GCA_002292025.1 Firmicutes bacterium UBA994 | reverse complement strand
CGGAGCCTTTTGCTTCAGCAAGAACCTTCCTAAGCATTTTAAACAAACGAGGTGGCTTCCCCCGAGCAGGAAGAGCCACCTCGTTGTCTTTTAGTAAGTGGAACACTACAAAATGAATGCCCGAGCGGCCCCGCCATCAACCAGCGTCCCTAGTCTAGCAGACGCTTCCTAGTGGCCATGGTGCGTTTCCAAGCGTGCATGGCAAGCGAGGCGGCGATAACCCCATACGCTACGAAGGCCCTAAAGAATTCACCCAGTTGCGCGTCGCCGAGTAGGGCTTTGCCCGCTTGCGGCGAAACCAAGAACATGGTGTGAAACAATACCATGCCAATTAGCGCTTGCCCCACCGTGGCGCGCGAGACGCTGGCGCCGCCAATTAAGAGTGCTGCGATAGCGAACATGCCTACGGCCTCGTGCGCGCCGTAGGTGCGCAAGTTGCCGAGGTTCTGTAGCATCAACAGCTGTCCCCAGGCCGCAATCACAGTGGAGATGGTGATGGCAATGATGCGGGTGCGGTCCACATTGATACCCGAGACTTTTGCTATATGCTGGTCTTGTCCCACCGCGCGAAAGTCTTGACCAAGCTTGGTGTTGATGATAAATAAGTTAAAGAAGGCAAACAGCGCAACAAGAGCAAATGTCACCACCGGTACTGTCACCATGTTGAGCAACGAGTCGGTAGTCATAATGCCTATGGACACTGCTGCAAGCAGCACTGCTGCGATTATTCCCAGTTTGGCGGCGGTGCCGCGAGATTGACCATCTCCGGTCTGCCGGATAAAGAGCTTGCTGCTATAATACAAGGCCATCAAGCCGGATGCGATCAAGCCTGTGACGGGAAAAGACAAGGCCCACAGGCCATCGATAGCACGACTGAGAATTGCTAAGTCCACGGTGTCTTTGATGCCAATGCCGGTACCGAGCATAATCTCGGGGTTCTCAATCGGAATGAGTGTGCCGACTACGACCATCAGCAAGAGCATATACAGACCGCTGGCGAACATGCCAGCAATCATGCTGGTGATCATCTCTTGCCCCCGCGTCTTGTTCAGGAGTTTGCCCACCAAGACGCCAAACAGTACCGCCATGGGTACGGCTAACAGTGCCGCCAGCGCGATGCCTGCCGCGCCACCGATACCCCAATGTACAACTAGTAGGATGGCTAGCTGTCCGGCCATAGCGCCAAGTGTGATGGCGAAGTTGAGACCCATGCCGGCCATAACAGGGATTAGCAGGGCCAAGATTAACACGCCGTTGCGGGAGATGCGGTGGATCAAGTCACTGATCACAAAAGAGATGGGCAACCCAGCCACCCATAGCCCGAGGCCGCAGATGACCAAGAATAGCGCCGTAACCATATTATCGGACAGGAACTGTTTGAGTGTGCCTTGCAACCCTAGTTGAGGAGTAGGCTTAGCAGCAGGTGTAGTTACTGGCTGTGTTGACATCTAGTCACCTCCGCCCACTTGGGCTAACGCATAGAGAATGATGCCGTTTGAAACAATAATGCGAGTAATTTCTGCCACGCCCCCCATACCGCCGACGATGATCTTACCCGCAACAGGCAGTGCGATGACAAGCAGGGCCTGCATTAACAGTGCCCCCACAATCACATTGGTGATATTAGCCCTGCGCACGCTAGCGCCGCCGATAAGAATAGCTGCCACTGCAGCAAACCCCATAAACATGGGAGCTTCGTACAGCTGGATAAAGCCAAAGCTTTGCGAAAATATCACGATGCCGATCGCACCAATCACCGTGGACAGTACGGCTCCTAGGACACGGTACCTGTCGACATTCAGGCCACTTGCCTCGGCAAACTGGCGGCTATCGCCTACCGCCTTCATAGCAAGACCAGTTTTGCTACGCAAAAACAGCCAGATGATGCCGCAGGGGATGAGAAAGGCCAAGATGAGGCCGGTGGGGATAACAAACTCCCCTATGGAAAAGTCCCAGAAGCTATCCAAAGTCTTCTCGAAAAAGTCGGCCACAGTAATCGTAACACGCAAGCCACGCCCAATCGGCCAGCGTAGGACAGGGCTACGATAGGGCAGCAGCGTCCAGCCTATGTTCATCAATGAGACAAAAGAGAAGCCCACGTATGTGGCTACCATCATCTCTGACCCTTTTACCTTGTTCAGTAGCCAGCCATACGCCGCTCCGACAAGGATGGCGAGGGGCGTGCTGGCTAGCATGGCTACGAAGATAGCGGTGAAACCGGTTAAGTTCCATTCTACGGCCAAGAGCAGACCAATTAGCCCTGACAATATGCCAAGCGGCAAGCCAAAATTAGGACCGATGCCGCTGACAATGGCGGGGAGCATGGCCAATACAAAGAGACCATTGATCAGAGTTCGGATCATTACAGCACTGAGTAATGGCACTAGCGGGATTCTGTAACCGGCTGCCAAAAATACTAGCAACATGAGGAAGGCGATGATAATTACACGCGGTAGGCCGACTTCTTTGATTAGGTTTCTAATTTTCTCCATGGATCAAGCCTCCTTACCGCGATATTTATGGTAATCCCCGGCCATCATCAAGCCGAAGTCCACGTCGCTATCAGTGGGCGCTAGGATGCCTTCGATTTTTCCATGGCATACGATGGCGATTCTGTCGCAAATAGAGCGCAGCTCTGCCAGTTCGCTGGAAGTCATAATAATAGTCATGCCAAGTTCGATGTTAAGTTTTACCAGTGTTTCCATAACTAGCTTCTTTGCCCCCACATCAATGCCGCGTGTTGGTTCAGAAACGAGTAATATAGTCGGGTTAAGAGCCAGTGCCCTTGCCACGCACACCTTCTGCTGGTTACCGCCGCTTAGGCGGCGCGTAAGTTGGGTTGGCCCTAGGCAGCGGATATCCAAGGTCTTTATCATTTGCAGAGCATGCCCGCGAACTTGACTTGCGCTTATTTGGCTGAAGGGCCCAAGCTTCCACAGGAAGCGCTCGCGCATTTGTATGGCTGTAAAGGCGATATTCGTCTCGATCGAAGAATCTAGCAACAAGCCAACGCCGCGACGGTCCTCTGACACAAAGGCGAGGCCTGCCGCATAGGCGGCTTTTGTATCGTTGAGGGGTAGCGTTTTCCCGCGGATTGTCACCTCGCCGCGAGCGGGGCGCAGCCCCATTAGGCCGTTAGCAATGCCTATTTTCCCCTGACCGCCTAGTCCGCCGATGCCTAGGATTTCACCCTCGCGCACGTCTAGGTCTACATGGCGTACTTCCTCGCCCGACATGAGCACCCTAAGGCCGCGAATGGACAGCGCCATATTTTGGTTCTCTTGTTTGCGGTTACCTTTGTCTACGACGTGAACTTCTCTGCCAACCATTAGTTCTGCCAGATGGAAAGTATTCGTGTCTTTAGGTTGCAGTGTGCGGATTAATTCGCCGTCCCGCAGGATGGTAATTTGGTCTGCTGCGGTCATGACTTCGTCCAGCCGGTGTGTAATAAACAGAATAGCAATGCCCGAGGTAGCAATGGCACGCATCACTTCCAAGAGCTTAGCCGCCTCGCTCTCAGTTAACACAGCCGTTGGTTCGTCAAAGACGAGCACCTTAATATTTGTCTTGTCGATTTCACGCGCGATTTCTACAAACTGCATATAACCAACCGGCAAGCCGGCGACCTTGACCCACTCGTCAATGTTTAATCCGACGGTGTCTAGGGCTTTGCGCGCCTCCTTGTTCATTTTGACCATATCGAGGCTCTTGAGGGAGGGCCCGCCGACACGGCTGATCAGGTTATGGCGCGTATGCTCACGATTGATCTTGATGTTTTCGGTAAGAGTGAAGCCTGGTATCAGCATAAACTCTTGGTGTACCATGCCTATACCTAGGTTCATGGCATCAAAAGGGTTAGTAATGCTGATCTGTTGCCCGTCCATCACTATCTCGCCTTCAAACCCCCCGGTAGAGTGAATGACCGACATGCCAAAGAGAATATTCATAAGCGTAGACTTGCCGGCCCCATTCTCGCCCAGCACGGCGTGAATTTCACCCGGTCTAACTTTGACGGTGACATTTTTGAGAACGCGATTCCCGGCGTATTGCTTGCTAATGTTGTTGAGCTCTAGTACAAAGTCAGAACTGCCCATTTCTGCATCCTCTCCCATTAAGAGTAAAGGTGCAGGGTGTTGTCGCGACCCCGCACCTTCGCGCTAGTGTCTAGTGTCGATTATCTGGTGGTCAGCGTTTATGGGATGGCCGAAAAATCGACGTAGTCAGAGAGGAATAAGAAGTAATGGAAGTAATTACCACGAGCGGTCGTCAAGTGAGTGAGGCTCACCGGTCCGCCGGCGCGGGCCATCAAGATGCCCTCGAGTGTAACCAAGTCTACGCGACCCATGGTCTGGTTGTTGAGCACAGCCATGGCATATTCAACACCGGCCTCAACGTAGAGCATATTGACTGGTACCGGCCAAGTGGAAACGCGCTTCTCAGCACCCAACCTGCGGAGCTCTCTGGCAATTGCGGACATGACGAAAGCGAGGTCGCCTTGGCGGTCAGCCGGAATCGAGATGCCCAGTGCGCCAGGCAGAGCATGGTAAGGCGACGGGCAGCACTGCACCGGGAAGATGGCGCCGGTAGCGATTACTTGCCGAATCATGGGCTCCATCATACCGCAGTTAGTGCCAAAAATGGCGGTGTCTTTGCCAAACTGAGCTACACGGCGCGGAATGTCTTCCATAATGAACTGCTGTGTGCCTGTAACCCCGCCCTCACCCGTGGGGTCCGGAGCGTCGGCAAATACGAAGCGCATGCCCAGTCGATTGGCCGTCTGCTCCATGAGCTGACGCCGCTGGAATAACATGGCGTTAGCCATATGGCGTGCGAAAGAATAGTGCACGAAGGTCCTAGCTCCCATACGGTGGGCTTGTTCCACGATGCAGCGTCCGCGGGCGATGTCATTGGTTTGCAGGATGACGTCGGCGCGGCGTGCCATCAGGTCCATGTCCTCACCGGGAGTACCGGCGATAATCAGCATGTCGGGACGCATCCTGCGCACTTCTTCGATACCTGCCGCCGTGCCGACGACTGCTTGCACGATAACGATAGCGCGGACGTCGCGGTCTGCGGCCAGAGCCCTGAGGTTAGAGATGGTAGTCTCTTGCTCTACCGTGAAACGGGCCGGATAGGTAGTAAGAACAATTCTGTCGCGGCCGTACTTGCGCACCATGTTTTCCGCGGCGCGAAGTTCCTCTTCGTTCTGTACGGCGGTACCGGTCATAACGCCGATCTTAAACCTAGCGGCGGGGGCAGGTCCGCGCACAACGACGATGTTGTGACGGGGAACCCACTGCACAGTTGCGCCTAAGTTCTCTGACACGAAGCGCAACGGCACTAGCGTACGTCCACCTTGCACAATCGGTGCTACGTCAAGGCGTGTGGCGACGCCGTTGACGGTTGCGTTGTTGTTGCCGATTGTCAGCGCCACGGTAGTCGTGCCGCGGGTGCCGGTGGCGGTGCGGGTGGCGTCATTCCAGCCGACCGTTGCGCCTAACGCTTCAAAGATGGCGCGGAACGGCACTAATGTGCGGCCGCCTTGGATAACCGGGGGCACATCGAGATTAAGGTACTGGCCGTTGAACAACACGCGAATAGCCGGTTGCTGGGCGGAAGTGAGTGTGATGCCGCCTAAGCCGCCTAAAAGCAGCATAGCGATAGTGAAAACGATAGCAACTCTTTTGAACAACAAAATCTCCTCCTGCAATGATTAGCACACTATCTGCGGTGCTTAAAGAAATATTCTATTTGTATTCTCCAAATCCTTCTGACATTTGTCTTGCGCATAATATTTTTTGCTGAAGCAAAAGGCTCCGTC
>DBBC01000047.1:1218-8317 GCA_002292025.1 Firmicutes bacterium UBA994 | reverse complement strand
CCAGCCCAGCCTGCTCTAAAGTGGTTAAAGTGGTGTAGATCGTGTTGAAGCTCACCGCCGGGTATTCGCCTTTGATATGTTCCCACACCTCTTCTGCAGTGGGATGTGCGGTTGTCGCCAACAACATGTTGTAGATAGCCATGCGTTGCGGAGTCACCTTCAAGCCTTTCTCTCGCAGTTGCCCTACCATAGCACTCATCTAATTCATCTCCTAATAATGATTCCTTGCCAGTATAATATGCTACATCACTGCGGCTGTCAACAAGTCTCGCAGACGGCATGCCTATGTGAAGGCTAGAACTTGCCTCGTTATCACGTAGCCGTTCGTCATCACCCTTCGCTAAAGCCCTTTACACACAAGGCTATAGCCAAAAAGGCGTGCCTACTCCCACTCAATAGTGCTCGGCGGCTTGGAAGTGATGTCGTACACGACCCGGTTTACGCCTTTGACTTCGTTGACGATGCGGCGGGAAATCGCGTCTAGCACTTCATGTGGCATACGATACCAGTCAGCCGTCATGGCATCAACCGACGCCACGGCACGCACAGCAACTACTTCGGCATAAGTACGCTCATCACCCATTACTCCAACCGAGCGGACGCCAGGAAGAACGGCGAAACATTGCCATATCTCTTTATGCAAACCAGCGCGCGTCACTTCCTCACGCACGATATGATCTGCCTCACGCAGCAATGCGAGTTTGTTCGGGGTGATTTCACCCATGATCCGCACTGCCAGACCGGGTCCGGGGAAGGGATGCCGCTCGACTACTGTATCAGGCAACCCAAGTTGTCGCCCTATGGCACGCACTTCGTCCTTAAATAACTGGCGAAGCGGCTCCAGTAGCTCAAACCGCATGTCCTTTGGCAACCCGCCGACATTGTGATGCGTCTTAATGGTGGCCGCTGTCGCAGTTCCACTTTCAATTACATCGGGGTACAGCGTGCCTTGGACTAAGAACTTTGCCGCGCTCTTTATCACGGACTGCTCCTCAAAAACGCGGATAAACTCTGTCCCGATAAGCTTGCGCTTCTGTTCCGGGTCGGTGATGCCTGCAAGTTTGGCCAAAAATCTGTCGCCTGCATCGACATGTACTAGTTTCATACCCAACTGATCGCGGAAGGTCTTTATTACTTGCTCGGCCTCGCCTTTGCGCATCATTCCGTGATCAACAAAAACGGAGGTGAGATTCTGGCCGACAGCACGATGCACAAGTACGGCTGCTACCGCAGAGTCTACACCACCGCTTAGCCCGCATATGACTTCGCTTTGGCCAACCTTAAGCTTAATCGCCTCCGTTGCCTCAGCTATAAATGATTGCATGCCCCAGTCGCCTGACGCCGCGGCAATGTCAAAGAGGAAGTTCTTTAGCATATCGGAGCCATACGCTCCGTGTGTCACTTCAGGGTGGAACTGCGTTCCCACCAGTTTAAGGCTATCACTGTACATGGCTGCCACGGCAGTATTGTCGGTATGGGCCGCATTGACAAACTGCGGCGGCAGAGTGATCACAGAATCGCCGTGGCTCATCCACACCGGGAACCTATCGGGCAAACCGCGGAAGATCCCGCTTTGCTGAGTTACAGTTATGTCGGCACGGCCATATTCCCGCTGACCCAGTGAAACGGCTGGCGCAACTTCGCCCCCTAAGGCATGAGCCATCAGCTGCATGCCATAGCAGATACCCAGTATAGGAATGCCAAGTCCAAAGATGGCCTCGTCTACAGCGGGGGCATGGTCGGCATAAACAGAGTTCGGTCCGCCGGAGAAAATAACGGCTAGCGGACCTGCATCTTGAATAGTGCCGGCTTTTGTTTGGTGAGACCAAATTTCGGAATATACGCCGAGCTCACGCGTGCGCCGAGCAATAAGCTGGGCGTACTGTCCGCCAAAATCGAGAATAATCACCAGCTGGTGCTTGCCCTGCATGGCGCGCGCCCCCCTTCCCCTTGGGTAAATTATATCATAGGCGCGATACACACGAAAGCAGAATATTATCTATCAAGCGCGTTGTCCCTACGCGCGCTGCCACGGCGATGAGGGCAGCGGTACTTCCTGGCGTGTATGGGTCAAAAGTGAGGGGGTCGACGACCGCAACATAATCGATATTTACGAAATTGCCTCGGCGCAAACTCTCGCGCACGACACTCTCCAGTACTGCTGCGTCGCGCTCTCCTGCCTGCCACAAGGCTTCCGCCGCAAACAGCCCGCCCGAGATAAACTTAGCCGTAGCCCGGTCGCCGGGGGTGAGAAAGACATTGCGGCTGCTCATAGCTAAGCCATCGCTCTCGCGCAGCGTGGGACACGCTATGACGTCTAAAGGGAAGTTAAGGTCGCTTACCATCTTGCTTATTACCGCCACCTGTTGGGCATCTTTTTGACCAAAATAGGCGCGTGTCGGGCGCACAATGTTAAAGAGCTTGGCTACGACAGTGGCCACGCCGGTAAAATGCCCTGGCCGCATGGCTCCTTCAAGGCGTTCCGTCGGTCCGTACACTGTTACTGTAGTGCCGTGCTGTGCGGCAGGCGGATATATTTCCCCCACATCGGGCACAAATACGATGTCTAAACCAAGCGGCTTAAGCAACGAGAAGTCGCGCTCTAAGTCGCGCGGATAACGCTCTAGGTCTTCTGAAGGCCCAAATTGCATAGGGTTAACGAAGATGCTCACTACCGAGCACTTATTCTCTGCCACGGACTGCCGCACAAGACTTAAGTGCCCAGCGTGAAGATAGCCCATTGTGGGTACGAACCCCAGTGTTTCGGCCCCGAAAGCAGCACGCAGGCGCGTCATATCGGCGATAGTATTAACAACTCTCATGCATGTCTCCCTTTATTGTGCCCCGCCTTTTCTGCCATCTTCTCCACGTATCAGGCGGTTGTTGCTATCAACATGCACCACTCGCGGCACGTGCACCATAGCTTCTTTCAACGCCATTAACTGATAGCTAATGATAATGATTACATCCTGTGGCTGCACGAGGCGTGCCGCCGCTCCGTTGACACAAATCATGCCGGAACCGCGCTCGCCCGCAATAGCGTAGGTCTCAAAGCGCGCTCCGTTGTTGACGACTACTACTTGTACTTTCTCGTGCGGTAGAATATCTGCCTTTTCGAGCAAGTCTGGGTCTATGGTGATGCTCCCTTCATAGTTCAGGTTAGAGTCAATAACCGTGGCGCGGTGAATTTTGGACTTCATCATTTCTCGCATTGTCGATACTCCTTTATCAGTAGTTGTCGTATTTGTTCCTCGTCCATACGGCTTAATGTACCCGCCTCGTGCGCTAGCGGTAGTAAGCTAAGGGTCAGGGCACGGTAAAGAGCTGCGTTGTTCGCTTGGTCTGAGGGTAGTCTTGCTAACGCTTCTAAGTGCTTAGTTATTGTGCCGACATCACCGCGGGCGGCGGGACCGGTAAGCGCCTGTACAGGACCAAAGCGAAGCGTGTTGGCGCAAGCGCTGCTCACAAGCGGCGCCATCAGGGAAAGTGCCTCCCGTTCAGTATACCCTAAAGTCTGCCATAGACTAAGGCTGGCCCCAAACAACCCCGTAACAAAATTCGAAGCGAAGACTGCCGCCGCATGATATATCTCCCTTTTTGTTTCAGGCACCGCAAAAAAACCTCGGCTAATCATTGGGGCTAACTTTATAAGCGTCTGTTCCGCAACCGCGTCGCCAGCCGCCACTGCCACATAAGAATTAGCTAACGTGTCCGCCGCGAAAGATAAGCCAGCGTCGTCCCAGCTTACGGTCGGAAATGTATTGAGGGGGTGAAACGAAGCAATACTTGCCCCGGCCTCAGCTGCTTGCGACAGCAAGTTCAAAGTCGCCGCACCGCTTAAGTGTACCGTGATTTTCCCTTCTTGCCAAGCCAGCGCGCTTAGGACCTCTGCTATAGACTCATCCGGCATGGCCAGAAAGACGATATCGGCCACCATCGTCAGTTCCCCTATCTCCACCGACCGCCCCTTACAACCATAACTGCGCGTTAAAGCAGCCGCCAACTTTTCGGCGCGCTCTTTTTTTCGCCCGGCTAGCCCCACGAGTGGAAGGCCAGCCCGCGCTAACCCCGCGCATAAAGCTGTGCCTATTCTCCCAACACCGAAGACACCAATGGCGGGCATCTCAACCACTCTGCTCTGGTACTCCCTTCCTCCCCTTCCACCGCCAGAAGAAAACCCCACGCCAAACGTTGGCATAGGGCTAAAAGCCGCATCGCTGCAACGTCTCGGTCACGCATGATCCAAGCGAATGACGATTCTAATATACTATACTTGGTAACTACTCAGCCTGTTCAGAGCGAGGCATGATCCACGAAGAACACTAGTGTTCCTTGGTGGCGCTTCGTGTCCTTCGTGGATGGTCACTCCTTGCACCCTAGGACACCTGACAGTTACGATGGTTGCTAGAGGTCAGCTGTTCTGTCCAGTATTATATGCGCTAGGCGCGCTTTTGTCATTAGTGGCAAGTCCTCCTGCCGACCATCTGCGAAGAGCAGCGTCGCTTCGTTGGTATCTGTGCCAAAGCCGCTCCCCGCGCGCGTAATATCGTTGGCTACAATGATGGACAGCCCTTTGCTCGTAAGTTTCGCCCGCGCGTTAGCCAATAAGTTCTGGCTTTCCGCGGCAAATCCTACTTTGACAAAATCCCCTGTCAGACTGGCAAGGATGTCCGGATTCCTAACCAATTCCAGCGTTGGCGCACCGGCAGATTTCTTTATCTTTTCCTGTGCCGCCTCTGCCACGCGATAATCTGACACCGCTGCCGCCATGAATAAGACGTCGCAGTCTCGCGTAGCTGCTTCTACGGCGGCAAGCATCTCCCGTGCGGTGCGCACGGCAGTAAGCCGCACGCCGTATGGGGTGCGCAGGCTCCCCGGACCGGTGATCAGGTGAACCTCGGCGCCGCGGTCACGCGCCGCCTCAGCTAAGGCGTAGCCCATTTTCCCCGAGGAACGGTTAGTGATGCAGCGCACCGGGTCGACAGGCTCCTCGGTACCGCCCGCGGTCACTACTATCTTTCGTCCCGCTAAATCACCCCGTCTCCCCAAGACCATTTTCACGGCGTCATAGATATCAAGAACATCTGTCAGGCGCCCCCTGCCCATGGTACCGCAAGCGAGGTAGCCTTCCCCCGGGCCCACGAATGTAATGCCGCGCTCCTGTAAAACTCTTATGTTCTCCTGTGTCACGGGGTTTTCGTACATGCGGTCGTTCATGGCCGGAGCGATTATTATGGGCGCGCGCGTAGCTAACGCGGTGCAGCTTAGCATATCATCGGCGAAACCGTGCCGGAGCTTGGCAATAATGTTCGCCGTGGCGGGAGCAATCAACAGCACATCGGCACGCTCGGCAAGGGCAATATGCTCTACTGCCATTTCACTGTGCAGGGTAAACATTTCGGTGACGACCGGCCGATGCGTAAGCGCCTGAAAAGTAAGCGGTTGCACGAATTCCTGCGCCGCCTTGCTCATTACCACATCGACAACATATCCGGCTTTAACGAGACGGCTGGTTAAGTCCGCGACCTTGTAAACGGCGATACTGCCGGTTACCCCAAGCACAATGTGCTGCTTTTTCATAGGCACATCCATCCTTTCACAGTGGCCGTGCATCAGGCGTCTACCCCGGCCCATTAAGAGCGTAAATGATCCTTAGTCCTTCGAGTGTCAGTCGGTCGTTGATGGTGTCGATACATTGGACCTCCGACGCCACAACGCTGGCGAGACCGCCTGTGGCGATAACTTGCGCTTTCTGGCCCAGCTCGCATTTTAGCCGCGCAATCATGCCTTCTACTAGTCCGGCGTAACCGAAAACTAGGCCTGACTGCATGCTTTCCACGGTGTTTTTGCCTATCGCCCGCTTAGGGCGCTCGAGTTCTACGCGGCTAAGCTTGGATGCGCGCAAAAACAGTGCCTCTGCGGAGATGCCAATGCCGGGCGCTATGGCCCCGCCTAAGTATTCTCCTTGCGCGGAAATGACGTCAAAAGTTGTAGCTGTACCGAAATCCACCACAATGGCCGGCCCGCCGTAAAGGTGATACGCGGCTACAGCATTGACAATCCTGTCCGCTCCTACCTCGCGTGGGTTATCAGTGCGAATTTTAATGCCTGTCCGGGCACCTTCCCCTACTACAAGCGGCACCAGCTTAAAAAGCTTATGAACTACTTGTTCTATTGTGCCTTGGACTGGTGGGACCACATTGGTTATGACTACGCCACTCACTAAGCTAGGGTGGTATGACGCGGCTGCGAGCAAAGCCATGATGAGGGTGAAGTACTCGTCCACTGTGCGCCTAATGTCCGTCGATAGGCGCCATGTCTCCAACCATTTATTCTTTTCTGCCAGTCCTAAAACCATAGTAGTGTTGCCGACATCAATCGCGAACAACATTCATTTAACCTCCTGCCTCGTGTTCATCACCTTGATCTAGCAGTTCTACCAAACCAACTCCTAATCTAAACTTAGCCAGCATGCGCACGCTTGGATCATATTGCGGGTACCACAGTTCTAGCTCCTCGACTGAGCACTCGGCCTGCAAGTCATAACCTAACACCTCATGGTAGGCAGCCTTCCACTCCTGCTCGCTCCAAGCACGCCCATGCGTGGCGGAGACCAAGGTAATGTGAGGTTTCCAGTAATCATTGGGCAGCACAACCAGCTGCTCAGCTAGGTGGGCAACTAAATCCGCGCGTAGGCAAAAGAGATATTCATCCCCCACCACTGCCGCTCCAATCGCCAAATGAGGCGGGCCAAAGCTAAGATATCCGTGCGCTTGCATACGAAACGGACCCCTCTTGCGGGCTGCCTCCGCAATGCGCTCCAAGACTAGCGCGCGCTCCCGTGTATCTAGGAACTGCATGCGCGCCAGTGTGAGGTGAAGGGGTGGCAGAGGACCTGCATACAATTTATAGCGCTTATTGAGCGTTTCCTGCACTTCTGCCGCTAGGCTCAAAAGGCGGCCCGTAGGGCGAGCCACGAGAAACAAGTCCACCGCCACACCTCCTGTTGTACTCTACTCCACTATATGCGAGGTCAGCGCTAAGTGCAAGATGGCCGCCCTTAACAGGCAGCCATCTTGCACTCTTATTCTTGCCTCTT
>DBBC01000047.1:0-846 GCA_002292025.1 Firmicutes bacterium UBA994 | reverse complement strand
TCTTGTAACTTACATATCCATGCCGCCCATACCGGGGTGAGGCATGGGGTTGGTCTTGGGCTCAGGCTTGTCGGCCACTAGCGTCTCAGTGGTAAGAATCATCGCGGCGATGGAGGCGGCATTTTGCAGTGCGCTACGAGAAACCTTAGCGGGGTCAACGATGCCGACGTCAATCATGTTTACCCAGCGGTTGCGCAGTGCGTCGAAGCCGTAGCCTGCGGGCTGCTCTTTGGCCTTACCCACAATAACGACACCCTCAAGTCCGGCGTTGTCAGCAATTTGCTTGATAGGATATTCTAGGGCGCGGCGGACAATATCCACACCGGTCTTCATATCGCCTTCAGCCACTACCTTGTCCAATACGGGAATGGAGGAGAGGAGAGCAACACCGCCACCGGGGACAATGCCTTCTTCTACGGCAGCGCGGGTTGCGGACAGAGCGTCTTCGATGCGCAGCTTCTTTTCTTTCATTTCGACCTCAGTAGCCGCGCCTACGCGGATCACAGCGACGCCGCCGGCGAGTTTAGCGAGGCGTTCCTGCAGCTTTTCGCGGTCAAAGTCTGAAGTAGTTTCCTCTATTTGCACCTTAATCTGACCCACGCGCTTTTGGATCTCTTCGCTGGAGCCATATCCTTCGATGATAACGGTTTCCTCTTTGCCGATGCGCACTTGACGAGCGCGTCCCAGCATGGGGATGTCGGTGCTCTTAAGTTCAAGGCCGAGCTCTTCGGAAATAACTTGCGCCTTAGTGAGCACAGCGATGTCCTGCAGCATCGCCTTGCGGCGATCGCCAAAGCCAGGGGCCTTCACAGCCGCGACCTTCAAGCCGCCGCGCAGCTTGTTGAC
>DBBC01000061.1:8991-9179 GCA_002292025.1 Firmicutes bacterium UBA994 | reverse complement strand
CCAATCACAGGTCGACTCCTTTAGTTATCCCTGGGGATTATCAGCCCAAGGCCGGCGACTACATTTTTGATGAGGAACAAGACGACGACCTTGATGACGAAAGCGAATTAATCGTGCTGCTTGAGCCTGAGGAAGACGAACCTCTTAGCGCTGAAGAGGCGATGCCGATAGAAGCTGTCTCCGACGAC
>DBBC01000061.1:8497-8649 GCA_002292025.1 Firmicutes bacterium UBA994 | reverse complement strand
CTGAAGACGAACTAGAAGAATAAGTACTTTCCTGTAAGGAGGGGTCGCATGGCCAAGTTTATGTTTGTCACCGGGGGCGTGGTATCCGGCTTGGGCAAAGGAATCACCGCCGCATCTATAGGACGGCTACTCAAAGCCCGCGGCCTAAACGT
>DBBC01000061.1:2859-8385 GCA_002292025.1 Firmicutes bacterium UBA994 | reverse complement strand
CTCGCTGTAGCGACCGCCAAGCTAAGTGTCGCCAACAGTGTCGGCACCAACAGTCGCATACCCTCGCTCAAGCGCAAGGAGGGCCGGGCTGTGGTAGCATGCGCTCCCGGAGAAGGTGAGTATGGAGACCTTTTATATCTTTGTTACCGGCGGCGTGGTCAGCAGCCTCGGCAAGGGGATCGCCACCTCGAGCATCGGGGCGCTGTTGCGGGCGCGCGGCTACCGCGTGACCGCCGTTAAGATCGACCCCTACATCAACGTTGACCCCGGCACCATGAGCCCTTATCAGCACGGCGAGGTCTTTGTCACCGATGACGGAGCCGAGACCGACCTAGATATAGGGCACTATGAAAGATTTATGGACCTCAACCTTTCCAGCCTTAACAGCGTCACCGCAGGCCGCATCTACAAGACCGTCATCGACAAAGAACGCAAGGGCGATTACCTTGGCGTCACGGTGCAAGTTATCCCCCACATTACCAACGAAATAAAAGAGCGCGTGTACCGCTTGGCGCGCGAAAGCCGGGCCGACGTGGTCATCGTGGAAATAGGCGGCACGGTAGGCGATATTGAATCCCTGCCCTTCCTTGACGCCATCCGCCAGATGCGCATTGAAGTCGGACGCGAGAACGTGCTTTACGTGCACGTCACCTTAGTGCCGCAGCTGACTATCGGCGGCGAGCTAAAGACAAAGCCGACACAGCACAGTGTAAAAGAGCTGCGGAGTCTCGGCATCAGGGCCGACGTACTGGTATGTCGCACCGGCGCGCCGCTTTCCGTTGAACTGAAGGCCAAAATCGCCCTGCTCTGCGACATTGACCCAGCCGCCATCGTGGAGAATCTTGACGTACCCTCAATTTATGAAGTGCCCCTGCGCCTTGCCGAGCAGCGCCTAGACGAGCTGGTTATGGAGCGATTACAGCTTGTTCCCCGCGCACCTGATCTGGCAGAGTGGAGGCAGCTAGTGTTGAACATTAGTGTCCTAAAGCATCGGTTGCGCGTTGCTGTTGTCGGTAAATACGTGGCAGTGCACGACGCTTACCTGAGCGTCGCCGAGGCGCTTCACCACGCCGGTTTCGCTCACTCGGCAAAGATTGAAATAGTCTGGGTTAACTCTGAGGACATCGAAACAGCCGGTGTCGCCGCTCATCTGGCGGGCGCGGACGCGATCATCGTGCCGGGTGGCTTTGGCGGGCGGGGCATCGCAGGGAAAATCAGGGCCATAAACTACGCTCGCACCAACCATATTCCCTTTCTTGGGCTGTGCCTAGGTATGCAGGCCATGGTGATAGAGTACGCGCGTTTTGTATGTGGCTGGGCAGATGCCGACAGTGCTGAATTTAGCGACTGCCTGTACCCGGTCATTGACCTGCTGCCCGAGCAAAAGAACCTAGATAATCTCGGCGGCACCATGCGCCTAGGCGCATATCCCTGCAAACTCCAGAAAGGCACGAAAGCCTATGCCGCCTACGGCCAAGAACTTATCGACGAGCGGCATCGCCACCGCTATGAGTTTAACAACTCTTATCGCGAGCAGCTCACCCAAGCCGGGCTGGTGATTGCAGGCACTTCGCCCGACGGGCGCTTGGTCGAAATTGTGGAAGATCCCAGCCATCCCTTCTTTATCGGTGTGCAGTTCCACCCTGAGTTTAAGTCCCGCCCTAACCGCCCTCATCCCCTCTTCCGCGACCTCATCGCCGCCGCCCTGCAGCATTAGTGAAGCATTAGGGACGGAGCCTTTTGCTTCACATGCCACACTACTACACCCCAAATCCCACAGTCGAGCATGACGTCAAGTTAATTCACGCCACCCTGCGCGGGCATGCACTCCGCTTTTTCACTGACGCCGGCGTGTTCGCCAAAGACGCGGTGGACTACGGCACACAGGCCCTGATCGCCGCCATGCGCATCCCCGCGGGCGCCTCCGTACTCGACATGGGCTGCGGCTACGGACCGCTCGGCATCACCGCAGCCCTACTTAATCCGAGCGGTAGCGTGACACTAGCCGACATTAACGCGCGCGCACTTGACCTTGCCGCTAAAAATTGCGTGCTAAACGGCGCAACTAATACTCGGTTCGTTCTAACCGACGGCTTTCTCGCCCTAGAGCAAGCCAGGTTCGACTGCATACTCCTCAATCCACCCATCCGCGCAGGCAAGAGCGTGGTGTTCGCAATGTATCGCGGCGCTGCCGCGCATCTTAACCTAGGAGGCAGTCTGTGGGTAGTCATTCAAAAAAAACAGGGCGCTCCCTCCACTGCGAAGGAGTTGGCCCTGCTTTTTTCTGCCGTACATATCCGCGATCGCGACAAAGGTTACTACGTCTTTGAGGCTGCCCAAGCAAAAGAAGCAAAAGGGACGGAGCCTATTGCTTCACAGCCTCCAACCTGCTAATCTTAGAACAAACAACAAACAGCGACAGTGGCAAAAACAAGGAGGCGAGCTAATGCCTAGGCGAGCGCGCGAAATCAGCCCCACCGGTTACTATCATGTGATGATGCGCGGCATCAATCGTGACTTTATCTATCGGTCTAACGGAGAAAAGGCGTATTTCCTGAGAACCATGCGGGAGGCAACGGAGCTCAGCCCCGCAGCCTACTGTGTGATGGACAATCATGTTCACGTTGTCGTCCACGCCGGGCCAGAGACGTTCAAAAGCGCGCTACGGAAGATGAACTTAAAGTATGCGATGTGGTATAACTCCGTGCACGACAGAGTGGGACACGTGTTTCAGAACCGCTACAGGAGCGAAATTATCACCAGCGAAGTGCACCTGCTGCATGTGATTCGCTATGTACACAACAATCCCCTCAAGGCGGGGCTAGCCAACGACGCCAAGCAGTACACGTGGAGTAGCTATCGTGAGTACCTAGGCAATCTTGATGTCGTGGCTCCCGCGCAGCGCCAGTTCGTGCTGGGTTTGGTTTCCGGTGGGCTCGAAGGGCTCAGCGGCTTGCACGAAGAGCATGACGAGCACGAATATTTAGACACAGATGAGGACGCTGCGGAGCACAGAATAAGTCTTGCGCGCGCCATAATCTCACGGTATTGCATAGCACATGGGATAGGGGACAGCGGTTCTCTTAAGCAATACCCGGAGCATATCGGCAGACTAGCCGTTGAGGTGCTTAAGCGTACCAAGCTAAGCCACAGAAAGCTCGCAGCCCTGCTTGAGGTCAGCGCCAATACAGTCCACCGTGCCAACTTAAACCAACAGGTGCAACGGTAGCGGGCGTTACGGGCGGTGGCGGGCGGCACAATGTCAGGAGCCTCCCGGCGTGATGTAGTCGGTGCAACCGTAGCCGAGGACATATGCGATTTCAATGGGGTGAAGCAAAAGGCTCCGTCCCTTTTGCTTCACCCCTTTTGCTTCTTCGCAGGAGAGAGAGGGGAGGGGGAACCATGCGTCAGATTCACGTGGTGGAAGACGAAAAGGGAGTGCGCGAGCTGCTTGTGCGCTATCTTGAGCATGAGGGATATCGCGTTTTTCCGCATGCGGATGGCGAAGGCCTCCTCGCGGCCATTGCGCAGCAGGGAGCAGACTTAATCGTGCTGGACATAATGCTGCCAGGTCTGGACGGGTTGGAGTTGTGCAAGCGCATCCGGGCTAAACACCAAACGCCTATAATCTTTGTCTCGGCCCGCAGTGAGGAGTTTGACCGCATCTTAGGAATTGAGCTTGGCGGCGACGACTACTTAGTAAAACCTTTTAGCCCGCGCGAGCTTTTGGCCCGCATTAGAGCAATTTTTCGCCGCATTGAACAGCAGGTGGCAGAGCAAGGCACTGCAAACCATCTTGATCTTACTCTGGACTTTGCCGCTCGCATTGCTCGCGTCGGGACACTGACGTTAGAGCTGACCAACAAGGAGTTTGAGCTGCTAAAGTTTTTGCTTGAGAACAAAGGGCGGGCCTTTACGCGGGAGCAACTGCTGACTGCGGTGTGGGGCTACTCTTACCTTGGCGACAGCCGTTCTGTAGACGACTTGGTGCGGCGCATTCGCAAAAAACTGGACGGGGTATCGCAGGTGGAAGTAGCGACAGTTTGGGGCTATGGGTATCGTGTAAATGCGTAAGTTTAGTTTAGCGCAAAAAATAGCTGCTACCAACACGGTGTTTGCCCTGCTCGCCTGCTTAGCGCTTGCGCTGAGCGCGAACTTTATGCTTAGACGGTACCTCGTGCACAGCGCGCAAGGCGAGCTCTATCGCGTGGCTGTGACGGTGGCGGGTCCGCTAGACATGCCTATGCCGTGGCAGGGGGCGATGCGCTTTAGGGCGGCACACCGCATGGTGGGAGCAGAGTTGGTGTGGGTGTCGGCGCAGGGGCGCATTCTTGGCAGCAGCAGTGCCGCTTTCCCGCGGGGGGCTTTTGTCGACGTGCCGTTAAAAGACCTGTCACACATGACAAGGGCAGAGCGTTGGCGCTTGCAGACGGATGAACATGTCTACGCCGTGGCAGAGATTGCGGCAGGCCGCGGCTTTATTGTCGCTGTCGCGCCGCTGCGGGAGCTTAGAGCTGTCACCGCGAGCATTATGTCGATTTTTATCCCTATTTCGGTGGTGGTCGTTCTCGCGGGGACTCTGCTTGGCAGTTTTTGGACGAGCAAGATATCTAAACCCGTGCGCAGCTTGGCCGATGCCGCCCACAAAATAGCCCAAGGGGATTTTCGTGCCGTAGCGCGCCTCACCGGCGACGACGAAATTGCCGAGCTGTCACACGCGCTGCACGCCATGGCGCTGCAACTGCAGGCCGGGGAAGAGGCCCAGCGCGAGTTTGTGCAAAACGCCAGCCACGAATTAAAAACACCCTTGATGAACATTCAAGGGTATGCCGAGGCCCTTAAAGACGGTATCTACAGTGGCAGTGAGGCCGCCCAGTGCCTTGATGTCATCTCGCGCGAGACAGTACGGATGCAGAAATTAGTCAACGACATGATCTATCTTTCCACCATTACCGCCCGCCCCGAGCGCCTAGTTAAAGAAGATGTGCCTCTGCGTGATTTATTCAGTGCGGCGGGGGAGTCAACGCGCGGCTTAGCAATAGAGGCGGGGAGTGAGCTGGTTGTGGTCGAGCCGCCCGACGTGATGCTGTCCGGGGATTTTGACAAACTCGTGCGTGCGCTGACCAATCTAATCGCCAACGCTACACGCTATGCGCGCCAAAGAATTGAGCTCTCCGCCAACCTGAGAGGGAGCATGGTCGACATCATTATCCGTGATGATGGGCCGGGCCTAGACCCTGCCCTAGGAGACCAAGCCTTCGAGCGTTTTAGCCGCGGCCAGGACGGGCAGACAGGGCTGGGCTTGGCTATCGTTAAAGCCATAGTGTTAAGTCACGGCGGCTCTGCCGGTGTTGTGAACGACCAAGGGGCGGTGTTTACGGTTACCCTGCCCATAGTTGGCAAGAAGGCGCAGAGTTAGGCCGCAAGCCACAGTGTGCTGCGGCTAGTGGATTGTGCTGGCGATGTTCGATAGGATTTAGCGCATTTGGCGCGTGTGATGTGGCTAACGTGAAGCAAAAGGCTCCG
>DBBC01000061.1:0-2517 GCA_002292025.1 Firmicutes bacterium UBA994 | reverse complement strand
CTTTTGCTTCTTTTGCTTCGCGCAGTACCTGTTCCCAGCGCTTGACCCAAGTGTGCTCGCGTAGCAAGCGACTGCGCGCGTTTTCTCCGATGGCCGCGAGCAGGGCAGGGTGTGCTAGGTAGTGTTTGAGTTTGGCTACTAGTTCGGATAGTGAGCCAAAGCCCACAATTTCGCGTTCGTAAGCAAAGTACCGCTCCATTTCGGGAAACACCTGCGTAAACACAGGCGTGCCGCAGGCCACAGCCTCAAACAAGCCGACCTTAACATTCGTATAGCCGGCCACAGTTTGTGCAAAGGAAAGATAGCCCTTGCCGCTGTTTAGGGCCCGCACTTGGGCTTCGCCGTTAACCTGGCGGCCACGCGGCAGGATGCCCCACCGTCGCCACCCCTTGCCGTAAAGGCCCACCTTAAAATGTTTGTCAAGTTCTGCCACCACGGGCAGGCGGTCGGCGCGGGAGTGACCTACGATAATAACATCGTAGGTTTTTTCTACCTCGGGCAGCGGGCGGTGAAAACCGGCACAAGCCGCGAAAGGCAGTAGCCTAGCCGTAACGCCTAGGGCGGCGTAATCCCTAAGCGACGCTGCGGCATTGGTATAGTATAAATCGAACAAGTGAGCGTAGAGCTTGCCTTGCGTAGCGAAGACATCAGGGTCAGAGAGAGCTATGCCTATTGTTATTATGCCCTGCGCGCGTAGCTCTTGGTGCATTGTTGGCGTCAGGCTCATCGCCCCGGCGTTGCAGACCACAACATCAGGCCCAAACGCGGCAACGACCGCGCGTACGCGGTCGTCCTGCAGCCAGTTGACTGTACGCAGATCAGGGTCGGTGTCCTTAACTACCCAAGGAGAGGGCCTCCCCGTGTATAACTCGGTGTCGATAACCTCAGCTTCGCACACAGTAGGCAAGTCTTTGGCCATTAAGGCCACAATGTCGTTTTCGCCCATCCAGTAGCTGCCGAAATGGAGGACCCGCATCACTTCAGAAAAGTCTTGCGCGCCAGCACATGAGTAGCCTCAACCAAGCGCACCGTGCCGGTCTTAGAGCGCATTACTATGGAGTGAGTTGTGGCCTTAGCCCCGCTGTAGCGCACGCCGCGCAAAAGGTCGCCGTCGGTAATGCCTGTGGCGGCGAAGATTACATCCTCGCTACGGACAAGGTCGTTTTGCGTGAGTACGCCGGACATGTCCGTAAGCCCCATCCCTCGCGCCCGTTCTACCTCTTGGCTGCTGCCGGGTACTAGGCGCCCCTGCATTTCGCCGCCCAAACACTTGAGCGCCGCCGCCGCCAACACGCCTTCCGGCGCACCGCCGATGCCCAGCAGCATATCTACCCCGCTCTGGCCAAAGGCTGTGGCCACGGCAGGCGCCACATCCCCGTCGCTAATCAGCTTAATGCGGGCGCCCGCTTCCCGCACCGCCCGAATTATGGCGGCGTGGCGTTCGCGGTCTAGGATAACTACAGTAAGGTCCTCGATTTTAACGCCTTTGGCCCGAGCCACGCGCGCGAGGTTGTCGGCTATCGGCGCTTGGATATCTATGCAGCCCTTAGCTTCCGGCCCCACCGCGATTTTGTCCATGTACATATCCGGCGCGTGCAGCAACCCCCCCCGCGGCGCCACCGCCAAGACCGAAATAGCGTTCGGCAGACCCTTAGCCACCAAGCTGGTGCCTTCGAGCGGGTCGACCGCTATATCTACCTCCGGGAATTGCGCGCCGCCTACTTGCTCGCCGATGTAGAGCATGGGAGCTTCGTCCATCTCCCCTTCGCCGATTACCACCGTGCCCTTGATCTGCACCGTGTCCAGCATGGCGCGCATGGCGTCAACCGCTGCTTTATCCGCGGCATCCTTTTGCCCGCGCCCCATCAGCCTGCCGCTGGCAATGGCGGCGGCTTCGGTTACGCGCACAAACTCGAGGGCCAGCTCTCTTTCCATGTGTCACCTCCGCACTGCATCGTCGAACTACCGTGTTACGGCGCGCCAATCCGCCAAAAACCGTTCTATGCCGCTGGCGGTCAAAGGGTGCTTCACCATCTGACTCACGACGCTAGCCGGCACGGTGGCGATATGCGCCCCGGCCAGTGCCGCCTCGTGCACGTGCTGGGGATGGCGGATAGACGCGGCGATAATCTCGGTTTGGATGTTATGAATAGCGAAAACATCGGCAATATCGCGCACTACCTGCATGCCGGGGGTAGAGATATCGTCTAAGCGCCCGACAAAAGGCGACACGAAAGCAGCGCCCGCCCGTGCGGCAAGCAGTGCTTGGTTAGCGGTAAAGATTAGCGTGACGTTCGTCTTGATGCCTTCTTTAGCAAGGGTGTATGCGGCTTCCAGCCCGGCCTCAGTCATGGGTACTTTTACCACGACGTTAGGCGCCAGCGCCGCGAGCTCCCTCGCTTCGCGCAGCATGCCCTCCACATCAAGGCTAAGAACCTCGGCGCTGACCGGCCCCGGGCACAAGGCGCATATCTCCTTAATCGTAGGGAGGAACTGCCGGCCTTCCTTGGCGATAAG
>DBBC01000021.1 GCA_002292025.1 Firmicutes bacterium UBA994 | reverse complement strand
CGTCCTCACCGGCGTTTGCACCTGCCGCGCTCCGCCCTCGCAGGCCAAACGATGGAACAAGACTGCCGCTATTAGCGCCATCACACCGGCGAAAAAGAACGGAGCCGCAGGGTCGACAAATTTCCACAAGAGGCCGGCAATCAGGCTGGCAGGCAGTAGCGCCAGACCTACGGCAGTCTGATGCCATCCTAGCACAGTGGCCTTGCCCAACCCTGGGTTCATGTCGATGAGGTAGGCCTTCTCCACACCTTCGAAGATCCCGGCGTAGACGCCGTAGGCGGCAAACAGGAGCCACACCATGGAGGGGTGGCTGACTAGGGCGAACCCCAGATAAACAAAGGCGTAGATGCCGTAAGCGTATAGCAGTAGCGGTTTCCGCCCCACCCGATCTGATAGTTTGCCTGCCTGGTACGATACGGCGGCGTAACTGACGTTATACAAGAGATACGCTAAAATTACCAGTTGGACAGAGAAGCCGATATCTGCGGCTCGCAGTAGCAGAAAGTGGTTGGAAGAATTGCCTATGGCAAATACCAAAGAGATGGCTGTAAAGCGCTTCACTTCAATGGGCAAGTCTTTGAGCGGCGGCAGAAGGCCGCCTGAGCGTACTTTAGGTGCTTGCACGGTATCGCGCACAGGGATAAAAACCAGAACGGCCAGCGCTGCCGGGACAAGCGACCACATAAAGATGCGGGTGAAATCATGCGGCAGTTGGCGCATCAGCAAATAGGCAATGACAATGCCGATGATCGCGCCCAAGGTATCCATAAGCCTGTGCAAACCAAATGCCGCGCCCAGTCTACCTGGTGCCGCTGATTCGGCGATCATGGCATCGCGCGGTGCACCGCGTACGCCTTTGCCGAAGCGGTCAAAGCCGCGTCCGAGAAAAACTACCACCCAACTGCCCGCTAAATATAGCGTAGACTTGCCGAGCAGCGAGAAGATGTATCCTGATACGGCGATAGGTTTTCGTCTACCCCATGTATCAGAGAAGCGACCGGAGAACACCTTGACCAAGGCAGCCAAGCTCTCTACCGTTCCCTCGATAAGACCCAGTACTGCCGGGCTTGCGCCGAGCGTTGTGGTAAGAAACAACGGAATCAGCGGATAAACCATCTCCGACGATATGTCGGTAAAGAGACTAATCAGACCTAGCAGCCAGACGTTCACTCAGGCATCCCCCTTGCGCACTTATCCAGCTATTCTAGCATGATAAGTGCCTTCTAAGACAGAAGCGCACCCCGGTCGTGGTGCATTTTCGCGCCTTGTGGCGCAGAGAGGCGTTTATTATCGACGAGCAATAAAAAATAGTTGATTGTAAATAACCAGCGTGATATAATTACCTCACCTTAAGCTAAGGGGAGGGGGTTTTGCGGTGTGGAGTGATAAGAACTCAATTGTCTTAAGCCAAGTCAGCGTTGTTCTATTTGGAGCCGCTCTGTTGGCGGTTGTGGTGTGGGCACCGCGCCTAGTAGAGTGGCTGGTGGGCTTCTCGCGTGCCGAACTCGCGGGACAAGAGCCTTTCTTTTACGTCACAATCTACGTTGGCGCACTGCCCGCCGTGCTAATGCTGTACTCGCTGCACAAGCTGCTAGACAATATTGGCGCAAGTAGGGTATTCACCGCTGACAATGTGGCGCACCTCCGGCGCATATCTTGGTCCTGTTTCTTTGGAGCGCTGGTTAGTTTTATCTCGGTGCAGTACTACTTCCCGTGGATACTGGTAAGTATTGCCGCCGGTTTTATGGGGCTGATTGTCCGTGTGGTCAAGAACCTGCTGGCGCAGGGAGTAGTCTTAAAGCAAGATGCCGATTTGACGGTGTGAGGGGGGCAGTGATGTGCCAATTATTGTTAATCTCGATGTGGTGATGGCGCGACGCAAAATTTCATCCGGCGAACTGGCCGACCGCATCGGTCTTACAGCGGCTAATCTCTCCATACTAAAGACAGGCAAAGCGCGGGCGGTGCGCTTTTCCACTCTGGCCGCGCTGTGTGCGGCACTAAACTGCCAGCCCGGGGATATCTTAGAGTATCAAGCAGGGGCAGGGGACCTTGAGCATAATGAAGGAGGGAAGTCATCACATGAACATGACCAGGCTGGCAGTCTCGTCCCTAGTGCTGGGCTTTTTCTTTATGAGGTTTGTCTATATGGAATGGTGGGGTATAGGTATAACGCTATACACCTTTGTTTATGTCGCTGCGGTCCTATGGGCACTGCGCAGCCACAAGGTTAAGGTGCAGGCCGAGAGTTACTTTTGGCTAGGCGTGCTGTTGCTCACAGCCCTGAGTTATTCCTTGTGGACTTTCGCGCACTCCATCCTAATGTTGGCGCGGGCTTTGCTGCTCTTTACCTCTGCCGTGTACTGGGTCTTAGTGGCTTGTGGTATGAACATCAAGCAAGTCACCTCCGACTACTTGCCGCTGGACGCTTGGCACGGCTTCGTTAGCGTCCCCTTAGGCAATTTTAGGTCGCTGTGGCGACAGCTCTCTGTCTTGGGCACTACTAGGAAGCAGTCTGTGGTGGTGTGTTTCCAAGTGGTGGCGGGTGTAGTTTTGAGCGGGATATTTCTGGCGGTTCTGGTTCCTCTCTTGCTAGGTGCTGACATCGGCGGCTTTGGGCGCTTTGTCACCAACCTAGACCGGTGGCTGCCGCGCTTAGACACAGATCTAATCTGGCACCTAATGCTAGCGCTGCCCACTGGTGCCTACATCTTTGGACTGCTCGAGGCTAGTATCGGCGGGCGGCGACGAGCTAGGCACAACGAGGATTCTGTAACTGCGGCGGCTCAGTCGTGGCCGAGCATCCCAGTGATTACCGCCTATGTCGCGGCCACGCTGCTGCTTGGGACTTATGCCGTGTTCTTGTCGGCGCAATGGCCTGTGCTGGTCGCAGCCGTTTCCGGCGAAACCCCAGCCATGCCGGGGGGTGTCGCCGCCTACGCACGCCAAGGCTTCTTCGAGCTGTGCATAGTCGCTTTTATTAACTTAAGCCTGCTAGCTGGGGCCAGCCTCTTAACGCGGGGCACGCGATATATCACGCATTTAGGGGTCGCTTTTTCACTCGTGACATTAATCTTGTCAGCACTGGCCTGGAGTAGGTTGACTTGGTATGTGCATCTATTTGGCTTAACTATCGACCGCGTCCTTGCTGGAACCTTTTTGCTGGGGCTGGCGGTTGTCTTTTTGGCCATCATACTACGGGCAAAATACCGTTTCTCCATTATGCGCGTGGCGAGCTTCACGGCGAGCGCTATGCTACTCGTGCTTTTGTTGAGTGGACCGCAGGGCCACATTGCGTCATATAACGCCGAACGCTATCTAGCGGGCACCTTGCGGCATTTTGATACGTCGGTGCTTTTCGAAGCCGGCGTTCAGGGTGTTGGGGTGGCCTTACGCCTGCGTGAACATCCGCTAGACTCTGATGTGCAGCATGAAATCGACATCTTTCTCAGGACTGCGGCGACGAGTGCTTTTATGCACGCAGGCACGCGTCGCGATACCTACGACGCTTGGCGTGTCCGCCGTCTGCTCCCTGAGGCAGAGTACCGTCAGTGGCCGCAGCCGCCATCATCAGGGCCTAGGGGTGAGTAGATTACCGCAGATGTTGATTGCCGTACTGGTACTGCTCGCTTTGGCTGTCGCTTGGGTCTACGTGGAGACAGTGGTACTCTTGGTGGAATACGTCGAGGTGCCTATTGTCGGCCTGCCGCAGAGCTTTGAAGGGTTCCGTATCGCCCAAGTGAGTGACTTGCACGGGCACAGCTTTTCCCTAGCAGGCAAGGAAATGCAGGCCATTCAGGCGGCGCAAGTTGACCTCATCGCCGCCACCGGCGACTTTGTGCACAGTAGCGCTAAGGAGATTCATCGCGTGCTTCCCTTTATGGAGAAACTAGCAGCCATTGCGCCTGTATATGCGGTAAGCGGCAACCACGACCACAAGACCGATTGGCGCTATATCGCCGCGCGGCTGCGGGAAGCAGGGGTGACGGTGCTCGACAACAGTCATGTGCGCTTGCTGCGAGGTGGAGATGAGCTTATTTTGGCGGGGGTAAACAACCCCTACACCGGGCACGGGTGCTTGCAGAAAGCTTTGCCGCGGCATGCAGATGCCCCTGTCATGTTGCTGGCACATTCACCTACTTGGTTTGAGCCATGGAACGCCAAGCGTGCACCGCAGCGCTTGCGCGAGGTGTCGCTGACCCTTGTCGGGCATACCCACGGCGGTCAGGTCAAGCTACCTTTCATCGGCGCGATAACCACTGCCAACGGCCGCCTGTTCCCGCGGCAGAACGTCGAAGGTCTGGCGCGGCACGGCAACGGTTGGCTGTACATCAATCGCGGA
>DBBC01000123.1 GCA_002292025.1 Firmicutes bacterium UBA994 | reverse complement strand
AGTATCCCGGTTGATGCATATAAATTAGCCTATGCCATTCTTTGGCTTGCCTAGGGATCGTATTATTAAAGCATTTCCCTCTAACATTCTATCTTGAAAGGATTTTACTTATTGGACGCATACAACTCATTCAAAAACCTTGAAAGAGATAAGCAGGAGACGATACGCAGAGCATGCCTAGAGGAGTTCGTGCGTACAGGCTACAGCAGCGCCTCAACAAACACCATGTGCAAAAACGCAGCGATATCGAAGGGGTTGCTCTTTTATCACTTCGGGAGTAAAAAACAACTATTTGTGTATCTTATTGATTACTGCTCAAAGTTTCTCAGCGATATTTTTTACGGCGGACTGGAGCTAAAAAAAGAAAACATCTTTGAACGCACCATCACTCTCACCTTGCGCAAGTGGGCATTATACGAAAGATATCCGCTGGAATATGGGTTTCTGGTAAAGCTGCTTATCGACTGCCCTCCCGATATCGAGCAAAAACTTATCCAAATGAAGAAAGATAACTTGAAACGCGCCACACAGATATTTATGCACAACCTTGATCTTTCTGATTTAAGGCCCGACATCGACAAGGCAAAGGCTGTTGAATTGGTACTCTTTGTAATGGAAGGATTCAAAGCTAAGAACATAGAAAAATACAAGACGGATCCTAAGCCATTAAGTGAACTTCATGGCGAGACAATGCTCGAAATGAAAGAATACCTGAATATGTGCCGCTTAGGAATATGTTCCTGAAATCCACCATACGGCATCGCAGAATGGCCCTTGCTTCCCTTTTTGCTGCTTGACAGGGGGGAGGGGGTAGTGCTAGAGTGGAGACGAAAAGAATAAGGGTCACGAGCTAAAGTGTGTCTAGGGTTCCGTAGTGTAAGCTAGCCTGGACCGAGCGACACTGGCGCTTTGGCGCTACACCGAAGGGACAAAAGCCCGGGCGGGGATGTTTTCTCGTAAACATCCCCGCCCGTTTTGTTTTTTTGGATAAGCTTTAAGTGGTCAGCCCTGTTCTGAAGTGGATCAGGCGGGGACCGTTCGGGGGAGGGGTAATCCACGCAGCACACGAAGGTCCACGAAGTATCGCAGAGTTGTGCTTGCAACAGGCTGTCATGGCGACATATCCTAGAAGAAAACCTTAGAGGCCCTTAGTGTTCTTAGTGGATTGAAATCAATTGGTGAAGCAAAAGGCTCCGTCCCTTTTGCTTCAGGGAGGTAAGGAGAATGATTGACCGTTATAGTGTGCCGGAGATGTCGCGCTTGTGGGAGGCGGAAGCGAAGTTTGCCACGTGGCTCAAGATTGAGATTCTCGCCTGCGAAGCGTGGAGCCAACTCGGCGTTATACCTGCCGGCGATGTGGAGCTGATTCGCTCGCGCGCTAAGTTTAGCGTGGCGCGTATTGACGAACTGGAGCGGGAAACTAATCATGACGTGGTGGCCTTTACGCGGTGTGTGAGCGAATCGCTGGGCGCAGAGAAGAAGTGGGTGCATTACGGCCTGACGTCCACGGATGTGGTGGACACCGCGCTAAGCTTGACTGTCGTCGCCTCGCTAGACCTTGTGGTCGCTAAACTGGGCGACCTGCGCGACATCTGCGCCGAGCAAGCGCGCCGCCATAAGTACACGCTAATGATGGGGCGCACGCACGGGGTGCATGCCGAGCCCACCACGTTTGGGCTTAAGCTGGCGGTCTGGTACGCCGAAATAGAGCGCCAGCTCGACCGTCTTGCCGCAGCACGCGACACCATGGCCGTAGGCAAACTCTCGGGTGCTGTCGGCACCTACGCCAACATCGACCCCTTCGTCGAGGACTACGTGTGCAGTCGCCTTGGGCTCACCCCAGCCAAAGCCGCGACCCAGACGCTGCAGCGCGACCGCCATGCCTTTTTGCTGTCGACCCTAGCCTTAGTCGGGTGCTCTCTAGAAAAGTTTGCCACAGAAATACGCGCGCTGCAAAAGACCGAAACGCGTGAAGTAGAGGAGCCTTTCACCGCGGGGCAGAAGGGAAGTTCCGCTATGCCGCACAAGCGCAACCCCATCATGTCAGAGCGCATCGTTGGCCTGTCGCGCGTCTTGCGCGGCTATGCCCATACCGCTATGGAGAACGTGAGCTTGTGGCACGAGCGCGATATTTCCCATTCCTCGGCGGAGCGCATTATTATACCGGGCGCCTTTGGGCTTCTGTATTACATGCTGGGCATCCAGTGCCGCATTTTACAGGGGCTTAATGTTTATCCCGACCGTATGCGCGCTAACATGGAGCAGTCTTTTGACCTTACTTACTCGCAGCAGGTGCTGCATAAGCTGATTGAAGCCGGGCTCTCGCGTGAAGCAGCTTATGACCTCGTGCAGCGCTTAGCTATGCGCGCTTGGTCAGAGGCTGTGAGTTTTAAGGCGCTAGTGGAGGCATCCCCAGAGGTCTCAGAGCGCTTAACCGCCGAGGCGCTGGCGGATGTGTTCGACGTCACCGCCCATACTAGGCATGTGGATATGATCTTCTCTCGGCTGGGTCTTTAGAAAGACAAAAGGGAAAAGACAAAGAA
>DBBC01000031.1 GCA_002292025.1 Firmicutes bacterium UBA994 | reverse complement strand
TATTGTCTGCTGTTTGCGCCAGCAATATTTCTATGTCGCGTACATTTTCGCGCAGTGTAAACTCGGTGTCCATCATTGCGCTGTTTCTGCTCGTCAGAAGATTAAGGCCCCCCAGAACCAACGTGGGCACTAAGCTGGCTATGAGCATCCCCGCCATCAGTTTGGCACGCAGTGATTTAAGCATCAATTTTTGTTCCTCCGTCTCACTCTCTGTCCTCTGTCCTCTGTTCCTGTTAAGACTACCCCGCCTAGTAATTGGTGTCAATACATTTCGACTTGGTGAATAAAGCATCCACTCTTCGTGTGCCTTGGTGTTCTTTGTGGATTGTAACCGCTAGTGGGATTTATCCAAACAGGGCTGAGAGTTTCCCAAAAATAAAGGTATTGTGCGGTCAGCCGAGAATACGAGATAACTATATACCATGACACAGCAAGAGGGAGGGGCATTATGGTCGCTAGGCTGCAGCTTGTAATATTTTCACTGGCGGACGAGCGGTACGGCATTACTACCGCTCAAGTGAAGGAGATAACGCGCATGGAGGAGATTGCTCCCATTCCGCGTTGCCCGCGGTACATCGAAGGGGTGCTAAATCTGCGTGGTCAGATTTTACCCGTGATATGTTTGCGCGAGCGCTTTGCACTGCCCACTCGTACCGACAGCGCGGCAACCCGTATCATTATCGTTGATGCCGATGGACTCAAGGTGGGGTTAATTGTCGACGCGGTGAGCGAAGTGAGCGACATAGCGGAGGCTCTGGTCACGCCCGCGCCTGACGTTGCGTCTACTTATTTTGTCACAGGTGTTTGTCACCACAGTGGCACCTTAATCTCGCTGCTTGATCCCGTAAGATTGTTCTCGACTGAGCCGCAACTGGGGGTGAGCTCCATTGGTCAATAATGACTACCTGCGCCTTTTCCTCGATGAAGCGGAAGAAATCGTAGACCGTTTAGCACTAAACATGGTGCTGCTAGAAAAAACCCCCTCTGACGCGGGCATAATTAATGAGGTGTTTCGCGATGCGCATACGATTAAGGGCTCTGCCGCGGCAATGGGTTTTAATCAGATGGCTGGCGTGGCCCACCAAATGGAAAACGTCCTAACGCTATTGCGTCAAGGTCAAGTCGTACCTGAACCTAGGCTCTTTTCGGCATTGTTGTCGGGACTTGATGTTTTGCGCCGAATTAAGCACGATGTGTATAACACAGGCAGAGAGAGCACGTATGACCTAGCTGCGATACTAACCTCTTTGGCCGGGTTTTTGCCGCCGCTAACAGAGGCGGCAGCGATACGGGCTACGGTGCCGTCAGGGGCGACTGCCACGCACCGTGTAGAAATCACTTTGCGCACTGAGACTGTAATGAAGGGTGTGCGTGCCTTTATTTTATTGAAGCGCATGCGTGAGCTGGGAGAGATCGTGCGCTGCGAGCCAGCGGAGAGTGCCCTGACGGAGGAGCAATTTGAGCAGAGCTTTACTGTGGAGATGCATACAGATCAGACTGTGGCGACGCTTAGCGAGGCGTTGGGCCAAGACGGCGATGTAGAAGACGTAAGGGTTACAAGTATCGCCTCTCCTCTGGGTAAAGACCAGCAAGGCACAGAAAAGCAAGGGCAAGACCGCATTGACACTAGGCAGCACTCGGTGCGAGTAGATGTCAACAAGTTAGAAAAATTAATGAATCTGGTCGGCGAGCTCGTGCTTGAGCGCAATCGCTTGGCTAATGTAGTTGGCAACCTCGAGCGGGCCAGCCGGGATAATCAGCAGATGCAGATCCTGTTGGGCGTGTCAGGGCAGCTTGGACGCATCACGAACGAACTGCAGCAAGAAATTATGAAGGCGCGCATGATTCCTATTGCACAGCTATTTAGCACCTTTCCGCGCCTAGTACGTGACCTCGCGCAAAACCGCGGCAAGCAGGTAGACCTCCTGTTGCTCGGTACAGAGACAGAGCTTGACCGCACTATTGTAGAAGAAGTGCGTGATCCGCTGATTCATCTGGTGCGCAACGCCATCGACCATGGCATTGAATCTACAGAAGAAAGGTTAAAACACAATAAGTCACCCATCGGGCGAGTGGTGTTAACTGCGGCTCACGAAGAGACTAATGTTGTCATTTCGATCAAAGATGACGGGCGTGGCATTGACAAAGATGCCGTGGGGCGTAAGGCGCTGAGTCTAGGACTGGTGACGGAGGAAGAGCTGCGCGGGTATAGCGACCAGCAAGTGTTTGCGCTCATCTTCGCCCCTAGTCTCAGCACGGCGCGCCAAGTCAGCGATGTGTCAGGCCGAGGCGTCGGCATGGACATCGTGCGCACGCAGCTGGAGAAGCTTGGCGGCAGTATTGAAATTACCAGCGAGCTCCATGTGGGCACCGAGTTCGTTATCCGGCTGCCTTTGACGCTAGCCATTATTCGTGCTTTGCTCGTAAGTGTGCAGGGGCGCGGCTTTGCGCTGCCTATCGCTTCCGTCAGCGAAACGCGCAAGCTTAACCGCGAAGAAGTGCGTGTCGTGCAACAGAGGGATTGCTTGGTCATTCGGGAACAGATAGTTCCGCTCGTTTCTCTGGCGTCCGCACTGACACTGCCAAACGCCGAAGCTGCCCCGGAACATTTGGTCATTGTTTTTAGTGGTACATCTAAAGTAGCGCTGATGGTTGACCGACTATTAGGTGAGCAAGAAATAGTGCTTAAACCGTTGGGGCCATTTTTCGCCGCTAATCGCGAGTTGGCCGGCGCCACGGTGCTAGGTGACGGAAGTGTGGTGCCGATTATAGACGTGAAAGGGCTGCTGAGCCTTTTGAGGCAACAATGATTGTTCTGCCTAAACGGCGTGTACTGGTAGTCGACGACTCCGCATTGATCCGCCAGCTGCTTATTGGCATCATTAATGCTACCGCTGATTTTGAAGTTGTCGGCACCGCGGCGGACGGCAGCGAGGCTGTGCGTAAAGCGCGTGAACTTAACCCGGATGCTATCACCATGGACGTAGAGATGCCTAAAATGAGTGGTCTAGAGGCGCTCAAAGCGATTATGGCGGAACGACCTACGCCCGTTGTAATGGTGAGTAGCTTTACCGTGGCAGGAGCCTACGAAACGCTGCAGGCTTTAGAGTATGGAGCCATCGATGTGGTCGCCAAGCCCAAGGGTACCCTAGGGATGCGAGAGCTCTCAGCGGTGCTCCCACAGAAGCTCCGCGCTGCCGTCGGCAGCCGCTTGTTAAGACCGTGCGCACCAAGCGAGCTGCGCCACCAAGTTAGGCTTAGTCGCCCCAGCCGCCCGTGGGGATATGATTTAGTGGTTCTGGGGTGCTCTACGGGTGGGCCTGCCGCACTGCAGCAAATTGTACCCGCGCTCCCCGCGGATTTCCCCGCGCCCCTCGTCGTAGCTCAGCATATACCTATAGGATTTACCGGCCCTATGGCGCAAAGGCTTGATCAACAGAGCAGGGTCCAAGTTGTGGAGGCTACACAACTGCAACCTTTGCGGGGGGGTTGCGTGTACGTCGCGCCCGCGGGCAGCCACACAGTAGTGAGGCGCGAGGATGGTCGTGCCGTACTGGCTATTTTGCCACCGGAGCACAGCGCTTCACCCTTTCGTCCCAGCATTGACGTGCTGTTTTCTAGTGCGCTGCCTTTTGCGCCCCGCGTATTGGCAATTGTACTTACGGGTATGGGCCACGACGGGTTAGAGGGAGCGAAAGAACTACATCGGGCGGGCGGGGAGATTATGGCTGAGTCGGAGGAAACCTGCGTAGTCTACGGCATGCCGCGCGCAGTTGTGGAAGCAGGCCTGACGGAACGAACCTTCAATTTGGGCGAAATTGTGGCGTTTCTCGCCTCACCAGTAACCAGATAAGGGGATGCAAGCATGAAAATTGATGTGAATCGTACGTCCCTTAGTCGACCGATAGACGCGGTCAAAGAGCCTATACGGGGGGTAGCGCCGCCGCAGCAAGCGAGGAATGACGCCATCGTCATCTCTGCCGCCGCCAAGATGCTGCGTGAAGCCATGAGCATGGAAGAGCCTTTTGATGCGGCAAGGGTGACGGAGCTAAGGGCGAAGCTCGCTGAGGGCCGATATGCCATCGACACCGAGAAGCTTGCGGCGCGGCTTGCTGCCGAGATTATGCTTCTTACCCGCGAGGTCAAATGATGGACGTACTAGACAGGATCCTGAGCAACCTTAAAGAACAGCAGCAGTGTATGCTCGCAGACGATTTACAGCGATTATCCGAGCTCGTGAGCGAGCAGGAGCTTTTGTGGGTTGAGTGCGAAACGCAGCTAGCCGTATGCGTGCGTGATGCAGGGGCGAGAGATAAATTAACCGAACTCCGTGCCTTAGTTGAAACAAATCAGCTGTTGGCCCGGCAAAGTCTTGTCTTTGCGCGCAGAGTTCTCAGTGCGTTGATAGGAGACGACGCCTATTCTGATTCCGCTGAGAAACTCGTCCGCCCCGGCAAAAACCTCGATCTTAGAGCATAGGAGGTGGTCGTGTGCCGTCGACTTTTTTTGCCTTTAACATCGCGCGCAGAGGTCTCAGCGCACACAAAGCCGCGCTTGACGTTACCGCGCATAACGTAGCCAATGCGTCAACCCCGGGGTTTACTAGGCAGCAGGCGGTATTTAGCACTACGGCCCCGTTTGCCATTGCCGCCATTAATCGGCCGGCGCAAGCAGGGCAAATCGGCACGGGGGTTACCATCAGTGAGATTCGCCGCTTGCGGGATAGCTTCTTAGATTATCAGATTAGGCCCCAGCTAAGTCGACTCGGGGATTGGGAGGAGCGCAGAGCTGCGCTCGGCCATATCGAGAAGCTTTTGATGGAGCCGACGGAATCAGGACTAAGCCAAGTGTTCTCGCGTTTTTGGGACGCTTGGCAGGAGCTAAGCAAAAACCCGGCCAGCGGCGCGACGCGGGCGGGCGTAGTGGAGTCAAGTGTGACTCTCGCCAATGCCATTAACGCGGTTGCGGCGCAGACGGAGGTCGCTCTTAGCGACCTCAACACTAAGGTGCGCATGTCCCTAAACGATGTGAACTCCATCGCCAGTCAAGTCGCGGCTCTTAACCGGCAAGTAATTACTAATATGGCCGCGGGCCTTAACCCTAATGACTTGGCCGACCGCCGCGACATGCTGCTGGATGAGCTTTCACGCACAGTTGGCTTTACGCAGCTCAGCCAGACTAACGGCGCCATCGATGTAGTGATCGGCGGCCGCCACTTGGTGCAGGGCACTCTATTTAGCGAGCTCTCTATAGATACCGGCGGGCAGGTGATCTGGCCTGACGCAACTGCTGCCCGCATTGACCAAGGACGGCTCGCCGGTGTGTCGGCCGCGCGCGGTTGGTTGCGCGATGAGTTCTATGCGCGCCTTAACACACTAAGCAATAACTTACGCGACTTGGTGAACACAGCCCATGCAGGCGGGCAATCGCTGACAACTCCCCCGTCACCGTTGGGAGCCGACTTTTTCGTAATCCCCCCAGGCGCACTCGGGCGGGAAGCCAGATTCATACAAGTAAATCCTGAGATAGTGGCCGACCACGCGCTAGTGCGCGCGGGAGCACCTGGAGCAGGCCGCGGGGACGGCAGCAACGCCCTAGCGGTGTCACGCCAACGTCATGCCACCTCTCTCCCTAGCGGCACAAATCTAGAGGGGTTTTACAGTGCGCTGGTTATTGCCCTCGGCGTCGAAACACAGCAAGCTTCGCGCATGTTCACTAATCAGGACGCCTTAGTCAGTCAGCTGGAAAACAGGCGTCAAGAGTCGGCAGGGGTATCAATTGATGAAGAAATGGCAGCCATGATTCAATTTCAGCACGGTTATGCTGCTGCTGCCAGACTGCTGACCACATTGGACGAGACACTCCAAGTGCTAATTAACCTTGGGAGGTAGATGGCATGCGTATATCTAACGCCACCTTGCGCCATAATGTGACGCGCAATTTGCAGCTGAGCCTACGCGAACTAGAACGCTCGCAACGCCAAATGGCCTCGGGTAGGGCCATAAGCCGCCCGTCCGACAGCCCTGTCGGCATAGCGAAGCTGCTGGGCGTCAACTCGGTTCTCGCCGAAAGCGCACAACTGCAATCTAATGTGCGCGATGGCTTAGCGTGGCTCAGTTTAACCGACACGACGCTTAACACCGTGGGCGAGGCCATGCACCGCGCGCGGGAGCTAGCCCTAGGGGGGGCTAACGGTACCATGCCAGATGACGCACGCGAACACAGCGCACGCGAAGTGGACCAGTTGCTGCGCCATGTCATAGCTCTGGCCAATACCTCGCTGGATGGCACCCGCCCTATTTTCGGCGGCACACATCAGGGCGGAGTGGTCTATACTGTAGCTGAACGGCCGGATGGTTTGGTCGACTCTGTTGCGCCTGTTACACCGGGTGCAGGGCAGGGGGTTGTCAATTACGAGATAATCCGTGGCATTGACATGACGGTGAACACAGAAGGACACGCGCTTTTTGTCACCGGCGGTCTGTTTGACGCGCTCTTTGCTGTGCGCGACGGCCTACTCGGTACCGGCGATCTGCAAACGGCCCTAGGGCAGGTAGACGTAGCTTTCAATCGCTTGTTAGACGAGCGGGCCGTTGCCGGCGCACGCTACAACAGGCTGGCCATGACAGCGAGAGGCTACGAGGAGCAAACGGTTACTTTGACGGAACTTAAGTCGCAGATTGAAGATGTAAATATGGCCGAAGCTATCATGAAGTTTAACACGCGCCAACACGTTTATCAGGCGGCTTTGGCTGCAGCCGCTAAGGTATTACAGCCTACACTCCTTGATTATCTCAGGTAGGCGGAGGTGGGACGTGTGATTGTCAACAGTTCGCGGCTAGGTGAGGTCACGGTCAAGGCGGACGACCTCATTTCTTTTCCGACCGGTTTTATTGGGCTGCCGGAATGGCAAAGCGCTGTCTTACTTCCCTTTTCGCCCGAGGCGCCGCTGTTGGCGTGGCTTCAGTTCACTCACGACCCTGACGCAGCCTTTTTGCTGCTGGATATCGCCGGGTTCGCTCCCGATTACGATGCCTGCCTAGCGCGGCAAGCAGCAGAGATGGATGAGGCTGCTCGTGTGTTTACGATTGTAGCTGTGCCGAGCGGCGACTTCACGCGCGCCACCACGAACTTACTGGCGCCGGTAGTTGTGACCGCCAACGCGTCTGGTTCTCCCCTTGGCAAGCAAGTCGTGCTCCACGACACCATCTATCCCTTACGCCATCCTCTGTTTAGGAGTGATGACTGATGCTGGTATTGTCACGCAAAGTGGGGGAGAAGATTCGTATCGGCGGCGACATCGAGCTTACCGTGGTCGAAATACGCGGCGAAGCGGTGCGTCTGGGCATCTTGGCGCCGCGTGGCATCTCTGTCTACCGGCAGGAATTGCTCGACGCTATCTGGGCGGAGAACAAAGAAGCTGCGACTTCTATACTGGGAAAAGTAGAGATAAAGGGTCAGTCAAGGCTAGGGCGGGAGCAAAATAACTCTGATTCTTAGTGTCCTTAGTGTTTTTCGTGGACCATGCCCCTTTTGTCTTTTGTCTTTTGTCTTTTGTCTACGCTTAAGAGCCCCTCGCCCACAGCCCTAAAGCCAAGCCCTTTGCCTGCCGATAAAAAAAGAGGAGAAGAAAGGGGGCCCCAAGATTGAATAACATTCGCACCGGCACGCGCTTTGGCGGCCTCGCGACTGGGTTAGATACGGAGACTATAGTGCGCGATATGGTGCGCGTTGAGAGAATGCGTGTGGACAGACTGACACAAAACCGCACGCAGCTACAGTGGCGACGCGAAGACATGCGCACGCTAAATACTCAACTCACCACGCTTCGCAACCGCACTTTTGATATGACCCTGCATGGAACGTACCACCGTTTCACCGCCGCTTCCAGCAACGAACGCGCTGTGACGGCCACGCCCACCGGCAGCGCGTCGGCCATGAGCTTTGAGTTTTCCGCGATAACCCGCTTAGCAACCTCGGCGCGGGCGACATCTAGCGGTAGTATAGTGCTTGCTCCGCATACCAGTATAGACGCCAACGCGCCATTAGCACAGTTAATTGCTCAAGGCAGGATTGACGGGGCGGGGCTTCCGGGCACATATACGGTCACCGTGTTTAACCACACGCAGGCCGGCGTAAGGGTGGAGGAGACCTTTACCATAAATACCGCGACGGACAGCCTAAACTCTGTTTTAAGCCGCATTAACGCCTCTACGACACTGGGAATACAAGCTTTTTACGACGAGTTTTCCGGCCGAGTCAGCCTGACTTCCCGTTTCACCGGCAACAGCAATCCGACGGGAGCGGATATGGGCTTTGGGGGTGCCGGGGCCGCGTTTTTTACGACGACCTTGCGCTTAGCGGTGACAGACGGGCATAACGCGCAGTTTACGCTCAATGGGCTCCCCACTGAGCGTTCGAGCAACGCCTTTACCATCAATGGGGTTGCATTCCATTTACGCAACACGCTAGCCGTCGGGGAAACAGCAACAGTAAACGTGGTAGCGGACCATACCGCGGTGCTGAATAACATCCAAGAGTGGGTAAAGCTCTATAACGATACGCTGCAGCAATTTAACACACAGCTTACGGCAGAGCGGCACCGCGATTATCTGCCGCTTACGGACGAGCAGAAGAAGGAAATGAGCGAGACCGAAGTTAAGCTGTGGCAGGAGCGGGCCCGTAGCGGTCTGCTCAGAGGAGACGACCAGCTCGAGCGCATTGTCAACCGCATGCGGCGCGACTTTAACGATCCTCTAGCGGGCACAACACTGCGGCAGATGTCTGCCTTAGGCCTGCGTACCGGGCATCACAGCGAAATGGGTAGGCTGCATCTAGACCAAAATGCGCTACGGGCCGAACTGGAGAGAAACCCCGCCGCGGTGCAAGAGCTCTTTGTAGGAGTGGCAGGGCGTTTGCGCGCCTCCTTGGATACCGGTGTACGTGAGCTTACCGCACAGGCAGGTACCGCCGCGAGCTTGGCGGGAGTGGACAACAGCGTCATAGGACAGCGAATGCAGCGCATCAACGAGCGCATAGTGCGTGAGAATGACAGAATTGAGCGAGTGGAGGACCGCCTATGGCGCCAGTTTACCTCGCTAGAGCGCGCGATGGAGCGCATGAACAGCCAGAGCGCGTGGCTGGCACAGCAGTTTGCCCCTCGTCAACAGTAGCGCACACTAGGTTGGCAGCCAACGCTAGGGCCAAGACGCTAATCCCTAAAACTGTGCACCATCGGCCGTCATCGACTATAGCAGCCCACTGACTAAGGAGGAATCCCCTATGGCCATGCCTAACCCCTACATGTCGTATCAAGAACACAGTGTCCTGACCGCATCCCCGATTGACCTGACGCTGATGTTGTACAATGGCTGTATTAAGTTTTTAAGTCGCGCCGAGCGGGCCATGCAGGATATGAACCACCAAGGTGCCAACGAAGCCTTATTGCGCGCGCAGGATATTATGCTGGAGTTTATCGTGACTTTAGACATGGAATATGAGATTTCCCGCCAGTTGAACTCTATTTATGAGTACTTGCTCCGGCGGATGATTGAAGCAAATATCAGCAAGGATGCGAGTATCGTAAGAGAGTGCCGCGACATGGTGACTGAGCTGCGCAACACGTGGGCGGAGGCGGTGAAGTTAAACCGTGGCCATGCAGGATGACTCCGTAGACTTTCCGGCGCTTTTGGCTCTTTTGGAGAGCAAACGTCAACTGGTGTTACATCTGTTAACGCTAACGACAGATATGGGGAACGCCTTATGCGGCGAAGACTTTGCGCGACTGGAAGAACTCCTAGAAGAACGGCAGCAGGGCATGAACAGTCTCGCCGCCGTAAACGTTAGGATTGACCTGACCTACCTTGCGGTGCGGTCTGCGTTGTCCGTTGATGGAGGACGGATCTTTGGCATGCGGGAAGGCGAGATCAGCACTCTAATGCAAGCTTTGCTGGAGCAGGACCGCCAGGTCCATTCCAATATGCAGGCAGCGTTGCAGGCAGTAAAGCAAAAATCAGACGAGTTATTAATACAGAAGCGCGGGCTTACCGCTTATGGTGAGTCTCAGCAAGCCCCAAGCGGCGCCTTAGTCAGTGTGAAAAAATAGGAGGTGAGAAGTCATGAAAGTACAAGGAACCGAACCGGTAGTGCTGACTAAAGTCGTCGACATGGCCGCACGGCGTGAAGTGCGAGACACGCAGCGCTCTACCATTGACATGAACCTTCATCTCCGGCGTCAGGCCTTAGATTCGCGACAGGACAGTTCCATTCCACAAGATGCGCCAGCATACGACGAAGCAATTTCACGTATAAATGCCACCATGCTGGCGCTAAATATCGGTCTCAGATTTGAAAAGCACGAGTCGTCGGGGGAGTTTATTGTGCGGGTCATCAACGAAGAGAGCGAGGAAGTGATTCGGGAGATCCCGCCGGAACGAACGCTGGATATGCTCGCGCATCTACAACGCCTGATAGGGATTATTGTGGATGAAAGAGCCTAGCTTGCAAAGGAAAATCCGCAGTTTTTTGCTGCGGATTATTTTTTTAGAGGGGTCTTGCTATGCGCGTCGAATACATGATAACATAACAACATTTGCGAATGGGAGGTAGGCCATGCGAGTCAGTGTCATTGAACTTCTCTCTCGCGCCATGGACGCGGCGGCGCTCAGGCAGCGAATTGTGGCCAACAACGTCGCGAACGCTAATACCCCAGGTTTTAAGCGTAGTTACGTTTCCTTTGAGGAGCATGTGCGCGAAGCGATGGCGCGGCGCAATATCACCCCCGCCCAGTTGCAGGCGCGTGTACACACCGACACAAGTACAGCTTTACGCGAAGACGGCAACAACGTGAGCATTGATCACGAGATGGTATTAATGGCTGCAAATGCCATTCAATTTCAGGCATTATCGCAGCAACTCAGTGATCGCTTCTCCATGTACCGCTACGTCATTAACGAAGGGAGGCGTTAATTTGTGAAAGTCTTTTCCACCATGGCCATCAGCGCATCGGCTTTAACGGCCGAGAAGCTACGCATCGATGTAGTAGCGCAGAATGTCGCTAACATGAACACCACCCGCACGCCCGAAGGCGGTCCTTTTCGGCGCCGCCGCGTCGTTTTTTCCGAGCTCTTAACGGACGTCTCTCGCCACCGCTTTGTACGCCTGCCACAACACGGCGCACGCCAAGGGGTTAAGGTTGCTGCGGTACTCGCTGACGAAAGACCGCCTCGTCTAGTCCACGATCCTGATCACCCGGACGCTAACGCCGAGGGGTTCGTGGCTATGCCGGACATTAACATCGTCAACGAAATGGTCGACCTAATGACGGCCTCTCGCGCATACGAAACCAACGTGCAGGTACTCAACGTGACCAAGTCCATGGCCTTACGGGCGCTTGAGATTGGCAGAGGGTAGGTGCTAATTATGATCATTCCATTGCCCCCCATTGCCCCGCAGGCCCCGCTCACACCGACCCTAAAGCCCTCCACCCAGGACTTGCCGCCCCACAGCTTTGCTGAGCGGTTGAGTGCGGCATTAGCACAGGTAAATGAGCTGCAGCTACGAGCCGATGACTTAGCTAAGCAACTGGCACTCGGAGAAATACAGGATGTGCATCAAGTTACTGTGGCCATGGCGCAAGCGCAATTGTCGCTGCAACTTGCGGTGCAGGTGCGCAACAAAATGGTTGAGGCTTATCAAGAGATAGCCCGTATGCAGGTCTAGAGGTGATAAGGAATGCAAAAGTCTGACCAAATAGCAGCGTGGTGGGGGGCACAGGACCCACGTCGTCGTAGTGTCATACTGGTGTCGGCCATAGCGTTCTTGGTTGTCCTAGTGTCTGCGGGGTATTACGCCACGCGTGTTGAGTACGCCCCGCTTTTTTCGAATTTAGACGCCGAACAGGCCAGCTCGATTGTCGAAGCCCTGCGACAGGAGAACATCCAGTATCGCCTGTCTCACGGAGGCACGACTGTCCTTGTGCCGGAAAGTCAGCTATACGATGTGCGTATTCGCGTAGCAGGCGAGGGGCTGTACAATAGTGGCGTGGGATTTGAGTTATTTGATCGGGTGCAGCTGGGCATTACCGATTTTGAGCGCAGACTTAATCACTTGCGCGCTTTACAGGAAGAGTTGCGGCGAACCATCACCAATTACCCGGCCATCGAGCAAGCGCGCGTTCATCTCGTGCTCCCTGAACCCAGCGTGTTTGCAAGGAGAGACGCGGCGGCCAGCGCCTCGGTTACGTTACGTCTCAGGCCGTTTCAGACCCTCTCTGCCGAGCAAGTGAAGAGCATTGTGTACTTGGTAGCCCTTGGAGTGCCCAATCTCAAGCCTGAGAACGTAGCCGTAGTCGATGTCAGCGGAAGGATTCTAACGGCGGGTTTAGGTTTGGGGGAAGACAGCGAACCGCTGGCTCTGCGGCAGTCTGAACGCCAGCGCGGCTTGGAGCGAGCCATGGAAGACCGTTTGGTGCAAATGTTAGAGCGCATTTACGGACCGGGGAAGGCGGTTGCGGTAGTCACCTCACAGATGAATTTTGACGCCGAGACCGTGACGCGCATCGTCTATGACCCCGAGGGCCAAGTTATACGCAGCGAGCAAGTGCGCGAAGAAACATTTACCGGTCCGGCGGGAGCGGCCGGAGGCGTGGTGGGCACCGGCTCTAATATTCCCGTGTATCCCACGACTCCCGCCACCGGGGAGGGAACGAGTACATATCAGAGCATTGATCGCACCACTAACTACGAGATTGGACGCACCGAGACGACGGTAGTGATTGCGCCGGGGCGGATCGAGCGCTTGTCGGCGGCGGTATCGGTTAACGCTTCGCTAACGGCAGAGGAAGTAACGCGGCTTGAGCAGTTAGTGCGGGCAGGGTTAGGGCTTAACGATGCTAGGGGCGACTCCGTTCACATTAGTGTGGGCCCCTTTAACGAGGAACACTTAGCCGAAGCAGCGCGATGGTTGGATGAACTGGCCGAGCGGGAGCGACTGCAAACATACATCCGCTATGGGGTTATGGGTGCGGGAGGTCTGCTTGCCTTTATATTTTTGATGGTGCTTGTAGCGCGGTTGCGCAAAAACCGCTTTGAAGTGCCTACCACGGAAGGCGTGCAACTAGTCCCACTAAAACAGGCTTTAGCTGAGGCTGCTGCCGCTCGCTCCAGTGTTGAGGCTAGTGCCGCGCTCGATAAGGTTAAAGAGCTGGCTAAACAGCAGCCGGAGGAAATTGCCCAGCTAGTGAGGGCATGGTTTAACGAAGGGTAGGGGTGTCATCGTGGCCAGAGAAAAGCGCGTTACCGGTATGAAGAAGATTGCGGCGCTGCTTATTTCTCTTGGCCCGGAACTTAGTGCCAAAGTACTGAAGCTGTTGCCGGACGACGATATCGAGATTATCTCCGCTGAAGTGGCCAACACTACCCTAGTTGAGGCGGGTTTTCGCGAACAGGTATTAGACGAAATGATGCAGATGTACGAGGCCAAGGGGTACATGTTAGAAGGAGGCGTGAGATACGCGCGCGAGGTGCTGGACCGCGCCGTAGGTCCGGCCAAATCCGCAGAAATAATGCGCAAGCTGACCGAGGCTAACGCGGTGAAGCCCTTTCGCTTCGCCAAGAAAGTCGAGCCACGCCAATTGGCCGGTGTTATCAGTGAGGAGCACCCCCAGACCATCGCCCTGATTATCTCTTACCTTGAATCCGACCAAGCCGCCGCAGTCCTTTCCCAGCTGCCGCCCGAGTTGCGTCCTTATGTGGCTAGGCGCATTGCTACGATGGAGCGCGTCTCTCCCGAGGTGCTTGCCGAACTGGAGACTGTTCTTGCCAGCAAGTTTGATTCCTTCTCTAACTATGACTTTGCCGTAGCCGGGGGTATCAAGTCCTTGGTCAACATACTAAACCGCGTAGACCGTGCTACAGAGAAGATGATTTTTGAACAACTTGACCGTGATGACCCGCCTTTAGCCGAGGAAATTCGCAAACGACTGTTTGTTTTTGAGGACGTAATTATGCTTGACGACGGCGCCATCCAACGCGTAATCCGTGAGATTGATTCCAAAGATCTGGCTTTAGCTCTTAAAGGAGCAGGCGCCGAAGTAAGCCAGCGCATCTACAAGAATATGTCCAAGCGCGCGGCAGAGATGCTGCGCGAAGACCTAGAGTTTATGGGCCCGATTCGTCTGCGCGATGTAGAGGAAGCGCAAGCGCGTATCGTGGCGGTGATCCGCAAGCTGGACGAAGCCGGGGAGATTGTTATAGCCAGAGGTGGCGAAGATGCCATCATTGTATAAGCGCGGCGGGAGCGCCCCGGACTGCTTTAAGAAAGTCCCTGTTTGCGAAGTAACTGTGCCTAGTTTTGCCGACGCCGACGAGATGTCAGTTTTGACTGAACAACGCATAGCGCAGGAGATTGAGCGCCGTTGGCGGGAAGCGACCGCAGAATTAAAAGCTGTGGAGTTAAACAAGGCGCAAGCGTTGGTTTCGGAAGCGGAAAAGGTATTGGCTTCTGCGCACGAGGAGGGGTACCGCCGCGGGCTACAAGAAGCACAAGAATTCCTGCAGGCAGAAATGGCGTTGGTGCGCAAGGCATACACGCAACTGGAAAGTGACCGATTGAGTTTTATCCAAGCGAGCAAGCGAGACATCACCGCATTATCCTTGCGGATGGCGGAAGCGTTGCTCCGTTCAGAACTAAACACCAACCCCGATGCTTTACACGCTTTGTTTTTGTTGGCCTACGACGAACTTATGGTGCAACGCAAAGTCTTCCTTTTTGTCCACCCGGATAAACTCAAGCAAGTGGAAGATCTAAAGCATCGCCTGCCTTTACCGGCAGATGCTCCGGTGCTTGTCCGCGCCGATAGCACCCTAGACAAAAATTCCTTTCGGCTTGAAGACGAGCTGGGCGGTGTGCGTTATGACTTGCCCGCTGCCCTGCGACAGCTGGAGGTGGAGATGTGCGATGACGGAGTTTAGTTTTGATTTTGAACGTACCGTTGCTCGCCTCGCCAATCCCTTAGAGTGGGACACGTATGGACAGGTAACCGAGGTCATAGGCCTGACCGTAGAAGCGGCGGGGTGTCGCGCCTCTATCGGCGAGCTATGTCAGATCGGCAACGGCGGTGATGCCGTTCTGGCTGAGGTAGTAGGCTTTAGCCGCGACAAGCTGCACTTGTTCCCATTCCACCCGTTGCATGGGGTTTCCCCTGGATGCGAGGTCAGGCCCCTCAGACGGCGACTGACAGTGCGCACCGGTGAGTTTTTACTGGGGTCGGTGCTGGATGGACTGGGACGTCCCTTGGACGGCGAATTGCAGCCGGGAGTATGGAGAGAATACCCCCTTGACCAATCTCCGCCCAATCCATTGTCCCGGCAGCGCATCGATACGGTGCTAGAGACAGGCATACGGGCTTTGGACATTTTCATGACTGTCGGTGGTGGGCAGCGCTTAGGTATTTTTGCCGGCAGCGGAGTCGGCAAGAGCACGTTGCTCGGGATGATGGCAAGGGGTAGCACTGCCGACTGCAACGTCATCGCGCTAGTGGGTGAGCGCGGACGTGAAGTGCGAGATTTTTTAGAGAGCAACCTTGGTCCGCAGGGACTGGCACGCTCGGTCGTTGTTGTAGCTACGTCTGACCAACCGGCGCTGCTCCGCATCAAGGCTGCACTTACGGCAACCGCTATCGCGGAAAGCTTTCGCGACCAAGGATTGCAAGTGATGTTGGTGATGGATTCGGTGACACGCTTTGCCATGGCGCAGCGCGAGCTAGGCCTCGCCATCGGGGAGCCTCCCACGACGCGTGGTTATCCGCCGTCAGTTTTTGCGATGTTGCCCAAACTATTAGAGCGGGCAGGGACTTCCACGCGCGGAAGCATTACCGGCTTGTACACTGTCTTGGTTGAAGGAGATGACCTAAATGAGCCGATTGCCGACGCCGTACGCGGGATATTAGACGGACATATAGTGCTCACGCGGCAACTGGCCGAGCGCAATCACTACCCATCCATTGACGTATTACAGAGCGTGAGCCGTCTCGCTGTCGACCTGTGCCAACCGCGCCACTTATCACTTGCGGCTAAAGCCCGTAACTTGCTCGCGGTTTACCGACATAACGAGGACTTAATCAATATCGGGGCGTACGTCAAAGGCACTAACCCATCTATCGACGAGGCCATCGACACAGTGCCGTTGATTATGCGGTTGTTATCCCAAGAGATTGATGAGCGCACCTCTCTCTACGACGCTTTGCGCGCGCTGGAACTGGTGGTAAAGGAGTGATTTGCCTTGTCTAAATATCCCTTAGAGCGGCTGCTAGACCTGCAACAGCAAAAAGAAAGCATACGCCAGCTGGAGCTGGCACGCGCGGAGCGCAAACGACAAGAACATGAAAGTTCCCTATCTGCTTTGCAAGAAACGTTAATCCAAGAACTGGATACCCCGCTCCACCCAGAGTTCGTAGAGTGCCGTGCCCGCTTTACCATGGCTAGTCATCGCCATATCTGCAGTAAACGTGAACATCTACAAGTGCAGACCGAAGCTTGTCATCAAGCGCGAGCCTTGCTGCTAACGGCCAGTATGGAAAAGAAGAAGTTTGAGGTCCATAAGGAGGCGCATGAGGAGGAAGCCAAAGTGCGAGAGCAGCGCGGCGAACAGGCTGCCTTAGACGAAGTCGGAGGTGCGGCAGTATATCGCCGGCAAGTGGGTGCAAGTCGATGAAAATTGAATCCCCTAAACCCGTCCCTATAGTACAAGAAAAGCAGGCATCCTCAAACAAGCTTAAAGCCGCCGCCAACTTCTATGAGTTCTTGCGTGCGCTTATTGCGCCTTACAACCAAGCGCCGGTTAGCAGAGGAAGCCCATCAACGACACCTAATGTAGTTCCACAGCCGGCATGGGGTTCTGCCGAACAAGCAGTGCTCAATGACCTGCAGCCTGTTCCGGAGGAAAACGATCACCTGTTCCAGTCACCGAAGGACGAGGCTTTACATGCTTTCGCGCTCGTGCCGATTAAAAGCATACCTAGCATAGAATTACCGCCCAGTCATGCCAAAACGGAGCCCCCAATTGGGCACTTTGCATTTCCCGCCACTGCGGGCGGCGTGCAGCTAACTGCCGCCACTACCGCGCCGACAGATACTGATGTTAAAGCGGCCGTCCCTTTAACAGACAGTCGGGTGCAGGTCACCAGCCCTAGACCGGCGCCAGAAG
>DBBC01000054.1:8786-13239 GCA_002292025.1 Firmicutes bacterium UBA994 | reverse complement strand
AACGTAGTGTTCTCCGTGGGCTAGCCAGCTCACAGAAGCATTGCTACAGCAGAGTGTAGACAACGCACCGCCGCGCCTAGATAGGTGGTGCAACGTTGGACACAAAGTGCATCCTACAGCGTCACTCCCCCTGCCGGACAGACCTAGAGAATTATCTACAGGTCAGAGTAAGAACTTTGGGAGGTCGCGCAGCGGCTACGTATCAGAATGGATGGGCAGATAAACAGATTCGCGGCTACATAGCTAAGCTGCTTCCGCGCCAAGCCGAAAGCAGCTTAGCGCACTCTCTTAGAGCGAAGGGGGGCACGATGAATTGGCAATGTACGCAGTCAATGTGACTGGTTTCCACATAGGAGAGGTCGAAATTCAAGAAATGATATCCCGCAGAACAAGTTTCCGCATTTTGAACAGTATGCCTTGCGCCCTCTTCTGACGCCGCAGAGGGCAGGCACTCACATAATCGATGAGATGGCAATTGTCATTCAGACCAAACGCGGCACGTACACCGGGCATCTTGGGAGATGGGTTTTCGAAGTGGAAGAAAAGAGAACAGAAGAGAGGTTAGAATTAAGGGGCGGAAGTCTATTCAGGTCTTATTCTGACGAGCGGCGCTTACAGTGGGGCTTTTTCTTTAGTAGTGCTTTTAGAAATAATAGCCAAGCGGAGGTCGTTTTGCATGGGCTGTCTGTTTACAACGACAGGATAAAATTGAGGCCCCAGAGCTTCTTCTCCCTTAGCCCTTCCGCAGAGGGGACGTTAGAGGATGAAATAGACATTAGTCAAGTTGTCGCGGGCGGCAGTGCGTATGTCAGGCCAAAGTTAACTTATGTCGCTGGACGGGAGGTTCGTGCGCGCACAACCAGCCTCACGCTTGTGGCCTTGACTGTCCCCAAAGAGCAGCTGGTCAGCCTTCTTAGAGAAAACAACATGCTTGGTGATTAGAGACGTTGGCAGTTCAAGGCTGACTGCTGCCGGAGGACAGTTGGCGGCTGGCAGTGAGAGCGTGCGCCGTGCCCATTCCCCTTTTCACTTTCATGCCAAGCTGAAGACAGAGCAAACAGTCGCCTTGATGAAGCTATAGGGTTGAGCAGCATTTGGCGATGGCAGTTGGGCGGATGTGGGGGAAACAGGAAGACGCATGAAAGAACCAAGGGGTGACCCTGACCCTTTTGAAGGCACATTGCCAATATGTGGGGCTAACTTTGGCTCCAAACCAAAGAAAAAAGCCTCCAGCGCAAATAGGTGGCTTCCTCTTGACTGTATGCGTTCCATGTAGCCGGCCAACAGACTGCCAAATTGCTCCACGGTTTGCGGCGAACTTGAGTTGAGTGGAATGGAGAGTGACATCATGCTCGTATTGTTCACTACCATAACAGACCCTGATGATGGAGATTTTATGACGGAGCTATACAAGGATTACTACGGTTTAGTGAGGAGTGCAGTACGCAAGATCACTGGGGATAGCATCTATGTGGATGATTTAGTAAACGACACCTTTCTTCGGCTCATCAGCAAGCTTTCGGTATTACGAACCCTAGACCACTGCAGATTGGCCACCTATCTTGTCTATACAAGCAGGAGCATTAGTATCAACTTCATTAGACGGCTAACAGTGCAGAGCAGGTATCTCTACTACGGCTTAGAAGACGACCTAGCCGAGCAAGTCTCTGACCATGAGAAAGCAGTAGAGGACAGAGTGCTGTCTTGGCATAGCCTGAGTGATTTATGGAAGAGCATCGGGTGTTTGCCCGAGAGACACAAGGCCCTGCTCTATCTCAAGTATTTGCTGGAGCTGAAGGACACGGAGATCGCGGAAGTGTTCAATATCTCACCCGCTGGTGTCAGGAAGGATTTGACTAGGGCGCGACGAGCGGCAAGGCTACTTATCGATAGTAGGGGGGCTGACAAGCATGACGAGTGCAAGGACTAGGCTGCAGGAAGAGTATGAGGATGTCCTGTTCAAGGTGTTATTGCATGGTGCGGCGGAGCATGAGGGGGAAGCTCTGCTTAGGGAGTTTCAGGCGGTGGAGGAGTCTCCCGACGAAAAGCTGTCGGAGCTAGCGCTGCAGAGGTTTACTAGGAAGCTGGCCACTGAGCTCAAGAAACGACACAAGACTACTTTGCAGAAGACTGTGTTTGTTGCTGTGCGCACCGTAGCCATATCTCTTGCAGTTGCCACCACTCTGTTTATCAGCGTTATGACCACGGTTCCCTCCTTTAGAGTGCGCGTCATGAACATCTGGATGGACATACAGCGGGAGCACGCATTCTTTCAATTAGGTGGAAACGACATGACAAATAGCAGCGTGACAGTCACCTTAACCAAAGGCTTCTCCCCGACTTATATACCCAAGAGCTATGAAATCACTGCATTTGCCTTTGATGACGCCATGAGGCGGATTGTGTGGGAAAATACCGGCGAAAAATCCTTTATCATCTACACTGAAGAAGTGGGCGCAACGGGTAACATAGTAGTTGATACCACGGATGCTTCTCGTTTCGAAGCGATAAGTATAAACAGCCACCGCGGTACGTTGCTAATAAAGAACAGCACGGTCACCATCGTCTGGGAGCAAGACGGGCGCCTGTTTACGATTAAGACACAGACGGATGTTGAGACCACTATTAGAGTAGCCAAGGGAGTACGATTCCAAGAATGAAATGAGTCAGGGAGAAGCATCAGGAAGCAAAAGGGGCAGAGCGAGGCCACTGAAGACGTGCCTGTTTTTTGAGAGTAGAACTCGGGGATCTGCACTTGCTCATGCAAAAGAACTAGAGGTGGTCAGTTATGACATCTCTAGTTCCCATGGGGTGGCTTGTGACTTGGCCTACACTAATGCGTTGTTACCAACTAAGGGGTAAGCTTGAAAATTCTTTTGAGATTCACCATGAAAATTGTGGTGGCCGCCTGTATGTTCATGCCACCAAGACCCGAGGATGACGCCTGGTCATACCCGTGCCAGTTTTTGAGCTCGCTGTTCTTTGCTTCTATCATGTAGCGGTTCTTCGCGAGTTCTTTGAATTCACCACTTTCCTGAAACGCCATGTGGCCGGTCAGAACAACCGCTTTGGTGTGCACAGAGAAACTCTTGCTCTTTGCCCCCGGTGTATAGCAACCCTGTCTGTGGGGGCATATCTTGCATTTTTCTACATCAAAGTAATACGTCTGCGTGGCGCCCTTGCCATCCTCTGCATGCTTTGTAGCTCTTGAGTTTACCTTGCGGGTGCTCATATGCCCAGCTTTGCAGACGTACATTTCTGCGTCCTTGTTAAACTCAAAATCTGCAGCATTGCGGCTATTTGTCCCATGGGTGACGGTCTGGCTCAACTGTGCTACTAACTGAATGCCACGTTCTTGCGCATACTCGATGTTATTCCTTTCAGAGTAAGCGGTATCACCTACCACAGCCTTAACCTCAATCCCCGCCGCCTGACTCTTTTCAACCAAAGCTTGAAATTGCTTGCCATCAGTTTTCTCTCCGGATGTTACTTCTGCTGCCGTTATGATTCTTTCAGGCGTCATAGCTAGGTGTGTCTTATACCCAAAGAACGAGGTGTCTGCAGTTTTATGCCCCACTTTGGCATCTTCATCTTTAGATACCGCTAATTGCTCAAGGTCATCTTCCACTGCTTCCTGCAGGGCGTTAAGCCTCTCGCGCACCTTTGGGTAGCTAGACAAAGCCTCGTTCTCCTTGATGATGTTGATGAGTTTTTGTGAGTAGATAATCTCAGTTTCCAGTATGCCATTATTCACCTTCGGGGGGAGTTTGCTCTTCATCTCGAAATCGACCTCGTAAACGGAGTGCCGGAGGGATTTGGATAACTCCCTCAACCGTTCTCGCGGCGATGTGCTGTTATAGCGGGCGAAGGTGTGAGTGGAATCGACAATTATGGTTGTGCTCTTAATAATGCCCTTCTCAATGGCCAGCTTCACCGACTTTCGGATCAAGAGGTCCATCAAACCTACGTCCTTCAACCGGAGTTTACGAAACTTCGTCAGGGAGCTTGGGTGAATGACATCCTCTTCAGGAGTCATGTCTAGGAAGTACTTAAAAGACATGTCGTATTGCGACCTTTCAACCACGTCGGCATCTGAAAGCTCGAACATGGATTTGAGGAAAAGGTATTTGAGCATGCGAGTGGGGTCGATAGCATTGCGGCCATTGTCCAAGCAATACTTAGAAGCTAATTCCTCATATACAAAAGAGAAGGAAACCTCCTCTTTCACTCTGCGGAGCAAATTGTCCTTGGGGATAACGAGCTCATAGATTGCGGTATATTGGCTCAGTGGCAGACACATTTGCCTCTTAATCACTACAATCACCCATCTATGCATTATTTTAACTCATTATACCACAAAGAAGGTGTAATTCCCACACCTAAGCGGGGAACTACACCTATAGACAACAACATCTCACTTTTTCAGTGGCCTCGGACGGAGCCTTTTGCTTCA
>DBBC01000054.1:4006-8460 GCA_002292025.1 Firmicutes bacterium UBA994 | reverse complement strand
AGCCTTTTGCTTCACAGCGGACATTGCGTACGTGTTATACACATTGCATGATTAGAGGGGGTGATACTTGTGTCAGCAATCAATGTACGCAGTGCAACCGAGGTGAGAGAGAACTTTAGTGCTTACCTTGACGATGTAATCCGCAAGAGTCCGCAGGCCATTAGGCGGCATAGAGAGCAATGGTACGTACTCGGGGTCTTTCGAAGAAATGGAGCTCAGTGGAAATGCCATCAGTCTCCCCGCATTGAAACACGACTTGGCAGAGCAACTTATGGGGCATGCCCAAGCGTACCTTGCAGACTTTAACAAGTACTTCTTCAGCCCTAACCGCAGCAGTCACTTTCCTTACATCATGAAAGCAGTCTCACAAAGCGACTTGGCAGGTGTGATGGCGTTGTTCACGCATGCCTAGTTGGAAGGAACTTCGAGACTTTCTGCGGCAAGAGAGCGATTGAACCGCGACGGATCAATCGATAGGGTGCGTTGCTTGAAGGGAAATGGCGAGATCTATGGCGGCCTATGGGACAGAATCCGTAAGCATGAGCTTGGCGGCATCACAGACGAGGAGTTTAACAGGCGTAAAAGAGGGAAGCGATAACGGTAGGGTCGGCCGCGCTAGAAACAAAAGAGACGTGAAGCAAAAGGCTCCGTCCCTAATGCTTCACTAATGCTTCACCAGCAGAACGAGGGCGGCGGAGAGGAGGCATAGGACGCCGAGGAAGGAAAAGGCGGCGAGGTAGCTGTGGCCGGTAAAGCTTAGGATGGCGCCTGTGGCCACGGGGCCGATGAGACCGGAGACAAAGCCAAAAGAAGTAAACACTAGGCCAAAAATCACGCCAAAGTGCTTAAGCCCAAAACACTCCGCGATAAGCGGCGCAGAGCAAGCAAAAAGCGTGCCGTAGCCAAAGCCCACGGCAGCTGCCAAAAGCATGGTTACACCGAGTGAAGTTGTGTGCGGCAAAATGAAGTAGGCGGCCCCGGCAAGTATAAAGCTAAGGGCTAGAGTCAGCTTGCGTCCCCACCTGTCGGACAATACGCCAGAAGCGAGGCGGCTTAGCCCATTTGTTAGGTTAAAACTAGCCAAAATGCCCGAGGCCGCCGCCAGCCCGAAACCGAGGTGCAGGCCATAGCGCACAGATTGGGTCACCATGGTGATGCCGGCCGCGCCCATCAGCGCCCAGACAACCCACAGCAGCCAAAAGCTTGGTGTGCGAACGGCTTGGGCAGGCGTAAGCTCTTTAGTTGTGACATGTGTAGGGCTTGCCATTTTGCCGCTTGCTCTCTGTGGCACAGGCAATGGCTGCGGCACGGCGATCATTTTTGTCCCGAGCAGACCTGCCCCAAAAGTCAAGCAGGCTGCAATCAGCGCCATTACTTCTACGCCGTAACTCTCAAGCCACAGGCGGTACACCGGCACCATAATGGCAGCAGCAATACCAAAGGTGAGGTTAACGATGCCGGAGACCGTACCCTTAATATGCGGGAAGCACTGTTGCACCACATTAATGCCGGGCGAATAGACAAAGCAGCTGGCGGCGCCAATCAAAAAGGCCCAAGCGTAGATCATCCACACGTTGTCCACGACTGCGGTCATGGCCGCCGCCGCCGCCGCAAGTAAGGTGCCGGCTAGGATCAATCGCCTAGCGCCATAGCGCGCTGTCCACTTGCCGACAAAAAACATAAACACGCCCAGCGCTGCCAGCAAAAAAAACATAACCAGACTTAGCGGGCCTGCACCAATCCCTAGAGTCTCTCCCCACACAGGTGACATTAACCCCGGCAAGCCAAACACTAACGAGCCGTGGAAAAAAATGGCCAGCGATGCGCCGACCACGGTGAGAACTCTTTGCGCTTTAGTGCCCATGCGCCTGCCCACCTCCCCGCTTTTAGCCTAGCTGATGCCTGCGATAGCTGTGCCATCACAGCTCGGGAAAGGAATTCGCAGGATTTTGGCCATCGTCGGTGCGATATCTACCATCTGTAAAGAGCCTAAATCTCTGCGCTCGGTTACCCCGGGCCCTGCGGCAAAAAACAAGCAGGTATAGTTTGGTTTGTCCAGAGAATAGCCGTGGTTGGCGTACTTGCCCCCTGCCGGGGCTATCTCCGCCATCGCGGGCTCGTCAAATGCTTCCTCCAAGGTCACACCGGTCTTAGCTTCAATAGCGGCGGCGATGCCACTGCCGACGCGCAGCGCCGCCAGATCATCGCCCGTAATGACGCGCTCAATCCCCCACGTACCAGCGGCAGCGGCAGTCGCAAGCACGGCTATCGCTTGTTCGCGCGCCGCGTCGTCGCCTTGACGCACATACAAGTAGGCGCTGCCGCCGTTACACTGCAGATAAGCCCGCCATTCATGCGCACCACCGACTGCACTTTGCAGCTTTGCCTCCTGTAACAAAATATTTGGCCGCACACGAGTATTCACGTTAAGCTGCCCGTGGTCACCCAGCACCAAAAATGTCGTCTCTTCATAAGTGCCGGCAGCCTGCGTGGCGGCGACAATTTCTGCTAGGCGCCTGTCCATACGCTCGATTGCGGCTTGCGCCTCGGGGCTGTCGGTACCGTGATAGTGTTTCATCGAGTCAAGGTCGATAAGGTGAATCAGCGTCAGATGCGGGCGGCGAGTCTTAAGGGTGTGCACGGCGCAGGCCGTCGTGAAGTCGTCTAGATAGGGCTGCCCAAAGCCTTTTCGCACATGCCGAAAGCGTAATTCTAATTCCAAACAATACAGTAGGCTGCCGTTCCGCAGAATTTTAAGGGCTTGGTTTTCGCCTTTTAGTGCCACAATCTCCGGCAAATTATAGTGAATTTTGGCTTGGCCCGTGGTCGGCCACAATAAAGCTGCGGTCGTCAAACCGTGGATACGCGCCACATCGTAGATGGGCTGAGCCCGCAGGCTTTCACGATACCAGTACCACTGTTTCTCTTTCTCCGGCACAAACGGCTGCAAGGGGTGGTTATGCAGTATGCCGTGCTTCGCGGGGTACATGCCCGTGACCATGGTCGCGTGTACGGCATAGGTAAGCGTGGGGAAAACGCTCTTGAGCTGCCGGCTGTGCGCGCCGCTATCCAAGAGCCGCCTAAAGGTGGGCAGGGACTCTACCTGCGTCCAGTTATCCACAGAAAGTGCATCAACCGAAACAACCACCAATCGGCGCGTCATGCTACCACTTTGCGCGGAGCGGCCGCCGCCCTAGCGCTCCTCTCGGATAACCACAGAAACAGCGCACCTAGCGTAAACTGCCCGATAACGCTCAGCACGCCAAAGCGCGGATTGCCTGTGACTTGGGTTAGTACCGCAAACATCATCGGCCCAAGGATGGCCGCAAAGCGAGAAAAGATATCATACATACCAAAAAACTCGTTAAACTTTTGTTTAGGGATCATTTTGCCGAAGTGTGAGCGCGAAATTGCCTGAATCCCGCCTTGAGCCGTTGCCACCAACATGGCTACGCCCCAGAAGTCTGCGGCAGTAGTCATACGGAAGCCCAGTATGCTTATCACTACATAGATGCCGATCCCGATGAAAAGCATCACGGCACTGCCAAACTTCTCCGCTAAACGCCCAAAAATAATAGCGCAAGGAAAAGCCACGATCTGAATAACCACCAGCGCCACCATCATCGTCTGTGTGCCGATACCAACGGCCGCGCCATAGATAGTAGCCATCCGGATGATGGTCCCTACCCCGTCAATGTAAAAGAAATACGCGACAAGAAACAAGAAAACGCGCTTGTACACCTGCACATTGCGCAGTGTTGTGCTGATGCGCCGAAAACTGGCCGCCAAAAGCCCTGCTTCATGCTCGAGGTAGTGCTTTTGCTTGACGTGGGTGAGTATAGGGATAGAAAACACAGCCCACCACACAGCGGTGATGACAAAGGACAGACGTGTAGCAAGAACGCGCGGGACGCCGATATGGTGACCGAACATAATCAAAGCAATGCTCGCAACAAAAGGTATGGTACTGCCGCCGATATAGCCGATGGCAAAACCGTAGCTAGACACTCTATCCATGCGCTCGGGAGTAGTGACATCCACAAGGGAAGCGTCATAGAAAATAGCTGCACCAGCAAAACCAACCGCGGTGATAATGGCGATGCCCAAGATCACTTGCCAACCTGTGAAGAAGGCCAGAGCTGCGGTAGAGACCACCCCAATAGCAAGAAACACTCGGAGCAGGCGCATTTTCATGCCCTTGTAGTCGCCCAGAGCCCCGAGTAAAGGGGCGAACAAAGCTACAATCAAAGATGCCGCTGCCGCGCCATACCCCCAGTAGACACTAGACATAGCACCGCTAATCCCGACAGCGGCTGTCAGCGAGGTGAAGTAGATTGGCAATACAGCGGCTGTCACTACAGATGAGTAGACAGAATTAGCCCAGTCGTACATAATCCAACTGCGTTCCTCCAGCGAAAATCCTTTTAACAATTAGCGCACCTTCTCTCGTCAGC
>DBBC01000054.1:0-3604 GCA_002292025.1 Firmicutes bacterium UBA994 | reverse complement strand
CGCGCCTTAATTTTACAGGTTTTTATCAGAATATCAACACCGTTTTGACACTGGCGAGTTACACTATTAGACGTGAACCATCGCACAAAAAGGAGGTGCCTGCCATGCGCATCAAATCCGCTGTTTGGCAGACTGATGTTGCGCTGTACTACTTCTTCAATTGCACGTTGCGTAAGCGAGCCTTGGTCACGTTTATGCGTGGCATAACTTTGTTCGGTGACACTTATGCCGGGGTCGGCTTTGGCTTATATTTTTTTGCCAATCCTTGGCGTATGCGCTATAATCGCAGTACGGCTAATGTACTGCGATTATTTTATGAACGCCAAAGGAAAGGAGCTGTCCACGGTGAAATTTTCGATAGCGCACTGCAATATCAATGTGTTCGACCTCGAGAAGAGCCTAAAGTTTTATCAAGAAGCACTCGGCCTAGTGGAAGTCAGGCGCAAAGAGGCCAACGATGGCAGTTTTCGTCTTGTTTTTCTCGGCGACGAGACAACTACCTTTCGCATCGAGCTGACTTGGCTGCGCGACCGAACTACGCCCTACAATCTCGGGGATAATGAATCTCACATTGCCTTTGTGGTTGACGACTACGAGGCGGCGCACGCGCTTCACACTAGGCTCGGCTGTATCTGCTACGAAAACACCGCCATGGGGCTTTATTTTATCGAGGACCCTGATGGCTACTGGCTGGAGGTGCTGCCGAGCAAGCGCTAACCACGGCGCGGCTTCTTCTGTGCCGAGAAGAGCTAAGAGAGGGGTGTTCCTCCATGCAGCAAACACCTGAACATGTGCTGGTTTATTACCTCTACCACAGCGGCTTTGCCATAGTCACAAAGAACCATGTCTTGGTCTTTGACTATTATCGCGACTGCCCCTCCGGCGGCAGCACGACTGCAGACCAAATATTGGCGGCTGCACACGGTAGACACGTGGTGGTGTTTGTTTCGCACTCGCACCACGACCACTACACGCCAGCCATATGGGAGTGGCCCGAGAAGTGCGCTGCCATAAGCTATGTCGTCTCTAACGATGTTCCCATCCCGGAAGGGGCTGCTGCGACACTTGCGGTAACCGTAGTTAGTGCGAGACAGAACTACGTGGTAGGCGCGCTAGACGTTACTGCCTATGCCTCTACCGACCAAGGAGTTGCGTTTTTAGTCGAAGCCGACGGCTACCGCATCTTTCACGCCGGCGACCTTAACTGGTGGCATTGGGAAGGTGAGCCGGCGGCGGACAACCTAGCTATGGCCGCATCGTACCGCCGGGAGATCGATGCTCTGCCCAAAGAAGTTGCTATCGCCTTTATCCCCGTAGACCCACGACTGGAGCAGGCGTATGCTTTGGGTTTGACCTACTTTATGTCGCGCATTAACGCGGGCCTTATTTTCCCGATGCACTTCGCTGATGATTATTCGGTCTTCGCTTGGCTAAGGCGCGACCTGACAAAAGAAGCAATGGAACGTATCGCTGAGATTACGCCCTCGCCTCTTCCCTTCTACTTGGACGGGAGCAGAACGCTGTCTACAAACGAAAGGAGCACAAACATGAACCTGTATGAAATAAAAGTGCAAGATATGCACGGGAATGAAGTCGCGCTGGACAAATACCGCGGGAAGGTTCTGCTGATTGTAAATACAGCGACCGAATGCGGCTTTACCCCGCACTACGGCGACCTAGAGCAGCTCTACAGGCAGTACAAGGACCGCGGCCTTGCGATACTAGACTTCCCCAGCAACCAGTTCAACCAAGCTCCCGGCACGGTGGAGGAGATTCACGCTTTTTGCACCGGCCGTTTTGGCGTAACCTTCCCGCTGTTTGCTAAAGTAGAGGTCGCGGGAGAGAATGCTCATCCGCTATACAAATACTTAACTTCGCACACACAATTTGCCGGCTTTGACATGACACACCCCATCGGCCCGCGCCTCGACGCTAAACTCCGCGCCGCCAACCCCGACTACCACTTGCACCCCGACATTAAGTGGAACTTCACTAAGTTCTTAATCGGGCGTGACGGCAGCATCGTGGGTCGGTATGAACCAACTTTTGATATGGCAATACTTAGAAGCATTATTGACGGGGTGCTCTAGTGACGGGGCGTGTCACTGCCGCACGCCTGCGTGAGAACATCGCCAAAGTCATTGTGGGGAAAGAGAGCGTCATCGATCTTTTGCTGGTTGCCCTAGCCTGCGAGGGGCATGTCTTACTGGAAGATGTCCCGGGGACAGGCAAGACCATGCTGGCTAAGAGCCTCAGCCGCTCTCTGCGGTTAGACTTTAAGCGCGTGCAGTTCACCCCTGACTTGCTGCCTGCCGACGTTACCGGTGTCAGTGTGTTTAACGAGGCTACCGCGCAATTTGAGTTCCGCAAGGGGCCGGCCTTCACCCATGTCCTTTTGGCGGACGAGATCAACCGCGCCACCCCGCGCACGCAGGCTGCGCTGCTGGAATGCATGGAAGAGCGGCAAATAACCACTGACGGCGAGACGCGGCCGCTGGCCGACCCATTCTTAGTTATGGCCACACAAAACCCCATCGAGCAGGAAGGGACATTCCCTCTGCCCGAAGCACAGCTAGACCGCTTTCTGATGCGCTTGTCGCTAGGCTACCCTTCCGCCGAGGAGGAAACTAGGCTGGTAGTTCGCTTTGCGCAGGCCAACCCTTTATCTGTCCTCGAACCCGTGGCCGATGTAAATGACCTCGTGGCTCTACGCGCAGAAGCGCAAGCCGTCCACTTGGGTGAAGCTGTAACCGAGTACCTTATCGCCATAGTGCGAGCGACACGTGACCACGAAGCTTTGCGTCTGGGGGCGAGCCCTCGCGCCACACTGGCCCTGATGCGCACGGCACGGGCGCGTGCCGCTCTCTTGGGGCGAGATTTCGTGCTGCCTGATGACGTCAAAGAGCTGGTCAAACCTGTCCTTGGCCATAGGCTGATCATCCATAACCAATACCGCTTGCGCGGCATGAGCGCAGCGGCAGTATTGCAAGCTATACTTGAAAAAGCTCCTGTCCCGGTTTTGCTTGGCAGCGGCCTATGAGCAGGCTGCTATACCGCGGCCCCCCAGACAAAGCGGCAGAGCACATCACCCCCGCAAAGCGCAGGGAAGCCCGGCGCGCGGTACTGACCCTTGTGTACTTGATAGCCGTGGTACTTGGCCTTACTTGGCGTGCCCCGGCTCTGGTGGCCTTTGGCGCCGGTTGCCTGCTCTTAGTTTATTTGCCCCATTATTACGCCCAATCCGGCCACGTGACACTCACCTATAGGACAACTTTTTCTGAATGCTACATTTGGCCGGGCGATCAGCTGCGCCTGACCGTGGAAATCGAAAACAGGAGCTTTCTCCCCATATCGCTGTTGCAGGTGTGGGATGAACTCCCCGACGAACTTAACGTCGAAGGGAGCATCATGCTGCTTGACCCTCGCAAGCGCGTTTTGAAGCACGCTTTCAGCCTCGGCATGTGGCAAAGAGTGCGGCGACACTACGCCATTAGCTGCCAAAGCCGGGGCGTGTATGCCATTGGCCCGACTAACGTTGACCTTGCCGGGCCTTTGGGCTACGGACGGACCATTTGGCAATTCGACCCACAAGGGCAACTGTTGG
>DBBC01000131.1 GCA_002292025.1 Firmicutes bacterium UBA994 | reverse complement strand
ATGGCAGTGGTGCCACATGGCAGGGCGGCTATCACCCACTATCAAGTAACGGATTGTATCGGCGGTTACGCGGTTGTCGCATGTAAACTTGAAACCGGACGTACACATCAGATTCGCGTTCATCTCGCCTACATCGGGCATCCCGTTGTGGGGGATGAGGTCTATGGACCGCGCAAAACCCCTTGGAAACTTACCCGCCACATGCTGCACGCCGCCAGGTTGACGCTTACGCACCCCATAACCTGTGAGCGTATGGATTTTGTCAGTGAACTGCCGGAGGATTTTAAAGCTATGCATAACAAGCTGCAAAGAATCGCCGGGACGTGAATAAGAGGGTACCCATTTAGCCCTGTTCAAGTTGCCGAGAAGCAAAACATAAAAGCAAAAAGGGAGTGATCCACAGTGCCCCTGCTTGTCCTACGCAGATCGTTTCTTTCCAATACGGCGACGACACACCAATAAAAGATATTTGCAGAGGTGCAGAGAGAAATGGAGTTTAAGGAAAAAGCGCTGTTGATGGACGACAAGGCCATGGCACGCGCCATCACGCGTATGGCACACGAAATCATCGAACGCAACAAGGGCGTAGAGAATGTTGTGCTGATGGGGATTAAACGCAGAGGGGTTCCCTTAGCGGAACGACTGCGGGATGCCATCGCACGGATTGAAGGCACCGCAGTTGAAGTCGGGACTATAGACATCACTCTGTACCGTGATGATCTCCAAGCGTCACCCGACGCTTACGTGGCGAGCAGCGGCACCATGACCTCGGTCGCGGGGAAAAGCGTAGTGGTCGTAGATGATGTGCTGTATACCGGACGTACGGTGCGCGCTGCGTTGGATGCCTTGGTCGACCAGGGGCGGCCTAGCAATGTACAGCTAGCGGTGCTTATTGACCGTGGGCATCGAGAGTTGCCCATTCGCGCCGACTTTGTGGGCAAAAACGTACCCACGTCCCGTCGCGAGCAGATAGCCGTCGAAGTGATGGAGGTTGACGGCAGGGATCAAGTGTTATTAACAGAACAGAGTTCTTAGCCTAAAGAAAAGCTTAGTGGTCCTTTGCGTGCTTCGTGGAGGGCAACCATTCGGTCCTGTTGCGATAAGCGCCGACTAAATGACGGGATTCTTAAACAGGTATCTCAGTTTGAAGGAGGGGTAGGCCGTTTAACATACAACGTACGCTGACGCTCATAGATGACGTGGCCTGGGCGGGCTTGCGGCAGACGCTTGACAAATCTGCGCTGAGTGTAGTCCACCGGGACGTTAGCAGACGCATGCAGTGAGCTGTAATAAGCTGCTAGGTTGGCTGCATAATGCAAGGTGACCTCGGAAGGGACCGTAGTGGAATGGATAAGCACATGACTGCCCGGGGCTTTTTGCACGTGTAGCCAGTAATGGTCAGGGTGAGCCTCGCGCACTAACAAGTCATTTTGCAGATTGGTGCGCCCGACGGAGATACTCACGCCTTCCGGACAAACAAATTTACGCGGGGTACTCGCGGGTGTTGCCTGTCTCTTAGCAGTTTTTGGGGCGGGCATTAGTTTTATGGCACACATTTCGTCCCTGATTTCGCGTAGCGTCTCGGCGTCAGGAGCAGTGTCGATACTGTAAAGCAGTGTTTTCAGATAATCTAGGTATATGGCATCATTGTGCAGGCGTTCCTCGGCATGCTGCCGAGTGCTTTGTGCTCGCGCATATTGCTTGTAGTACTGACGTGCGTTTTCGGCAAAACTAAATTTTGCTTGGAGTGGAACACTGACCTCCGGCAGGTTTTCGTCGAAGTAGTCAATGACGATTGCTTTCCCCTCTTCGACACGCTGTACGCCGAGGTTAGCGTACAGCAAATCCCCAAAACGTTTAAACTCCTCCCGGCCTTCGCTTTGTGCTATGTCGCCTCGTAGCGCTTGCATCCTCCGTTCGGTCTTAGCGACTGAGGTGGTGGTTACTTTGCGCAAGTGAAGGCGTAACCCTTCGCGCTGCGCAGTTTGGTTTGCTGACAAAAAGGCTTCCATAACGAGCGAATTTACGCCATATACTAGCTGCCCTGTTGTGTGCAGGTGGGTGAGCGGAAGAACATGGAAGTATGTTTTGTCCGTGCGATAAATGTACCCGGTACTGATTTCGCCACTGCTTGCGGATAACGCCAGCTGCCTTACATGCGCGGCGATTTGATTCCACTCCTCTTTACTCAGGTCGCGCGCAAGTGCGTCCGGAGCATGGATGTATGCAAGCTCATGGGCCAAGAGTTGTGATACCCCTTGGATGCCGGCGCTGAGCAGCTTATGCACAGGGCCAGCGGTCGACATGGCCGCCGTAAACAAGTACTCCCCATCGACGATGAGGGGTGAGATGCGGCCCTGGGCAGGCGGAGACTCATAGCGCAAACCGGGCAAGACAGCGCGTTGGGACGACAAGTTGATACTGACGCGTGTCAAGGCGTCAATTACGGTATCGTTGGCATTCACTAGCACTACATTGCTGTGCCGTCCCGTTAATTCGATCATCAGTCTATATATGGCCGAGTTCCCCAGTTCGTCACGACCGCTAAAGGTAGCTGTAACAACGCGTTCGAACCCTGCTACCGACAATTTGGTCAGACGCGCGTTTGTAAGGTGCTTGCGCAGCATCAAGCAAAAGAAAGGAGGGGACGGCGGGTTTACCCATGTCTCGGCGGAGGTCATCACTCGCGGCCAAAGCGGATCTGTAGAAATTACAAGGCGGTGCTTTTTCCCGGTATCGGTCAAGAGTAGGGTAAGCGTGTGGCGTGTAGGCTGGTGGATCTTTTCACAGCGCAGTCCCGCCAAGTTAATATTTAGTTCGTACACCAAAGCATTGAGAATAAATCCATCTAGACTCATGTGCGGACAGACCTCCCTAATCTCCCTTATCTTAACCCGCACATTCTCGCTGTACAACAAGAATGTGTTTGGTGGGGCGCTTGCTTCTTCGGGCAAAGACGGTATACTATTCCTAGGCATGTGTCGGCCAGAGCTAGGGGGAGGAGTTACCGGCATGGGTTTGCGTAGCATGACGGGTTTTGCTAGGGTACAAGGGGAGTGCGAACTAGGCCTGCTGACGGTGGAAATGAGGTCGGTAAACCACAGGTATCTAGACTTATCTCTGCGTATCCCGAGAGAATTTGCTCTGTTTGAAGAAGAGATTAAGGCCATGGTGCGGGAAAGAGTGATGCGCGGGAGAGTAGAGGTCGCTCTCAAACTGCAATCGCAGGTGAACAGTACGCGGCCGGTCATCTTCAACGGGGAACTGCTCCGGGAGTACACGGACAAACTGACCGACCTAAGATGCGAACTTGGCCTAGACTCAGCGCAACAAGTTTCTCTACAGTACTTATTATCGCTGCCTGGGGTCATGATGGAGCGAGAGGAGAATAACGACCCTCTTGCCTGTCGCGCGCGCGTCAAGGAGCTCGTTGCGATGGCCCTAAACGCCCTGCTGCTGGCGCGTGAGCAGGAAGGGAAGCGCTTGTGCGACGACATCATAGTCAGACTTGCCTTTATCAAGACTGGCATAGACCGCATAGACGAGCTGGCGCGGGACAGCGTCGACAGCTATCGACAGCGTTTGCTGGAGAACATAAAGCGCATGACGCAAGAAGCAAACCTAGACCAAGGCAGATTAGAGATGGAAGTTGCACTGTGGGCAGACCGCGCTAATATAACCGAAGAAGTAGTGAGATTAAATATCCATTTACATAATTTCTATCAATTTCTAGACCAAGAGGCGGTTGGCAGGAAGATGGACTTTTACCTACAGGAGATGAATCGTGAGGCTAACACTCTCGGCAGTAAATCTGCGGAGGTAGGCATAAGTCAAGTTGCGGTAGACATTAAGGCGGAATTAGAAAAAATAAGAGAACAAGTGCAGAACCTTGAGTAGTCGTAACTATTGAGCCATGTTCAGAGCGAGGAATGGTCTACTTTCAGGGTAGTTACGAATAGTTTTTGGCTGAAGAGGAGAATGGGTATGGAAATCAAGCTTATTAACATTGGCTTTGGCAACATTGTATCCGCCAATAAAATGGTGGCCATCGTGAGTCCGGAGTCGGCTCCAATTAAGCGCATCATACAGGAGGCACGCGACCGTGGTATGTTGATTGACGCGACTTACGGCCGTCGTACGCGTGCGGTCATTATTACGGACAGCGACCACATAGTGCTTTCCGCGGTTCAGCCTGAGACGGTAGCGCACCGCCTGTATGCGAAGGAAGGCAAGGATGAGGCACCGGACAAAGACATCAAGAACGCCACCGTAGAAGGGTAGGGAAAAATATGATGATCCATCCCTCCGTAGATAAGCTCCTGCAGCGAGTTGACAGCAAGTACACGCTGGTCATCGCTTCGGCCAAGCGGGCACGTGAGCTGATGCTGCAGAAGAAACCAGTTGTCGACAAACCGGTGACTGTGGCCTTAGAAGAAATTGACAGGGGCATCACCACGTATCAGCGCTTGCGGGAAGGTATAAAGTAGCGCAAGGCGTCGCTACGCTCTTTTTAAGACGATGTACACGCAAGTTGTGGTTAATGTCCCCGCGCTCTTCGATCGAGTCTTCACCTACCAAGGTCAGGCCCCCTTGGGCAGCCTTGTGCAAGTTCCCTTTGGGAAGAGCACTAGAGTTGCCGTAGCGGTAGGACATAGCCTTGAACGGGATTGCGCCGAGGAGATAAAGGGCTTGGGCAAGGCGTTGTACGCTGGCACAATGTGGCTAAGCAGCGAGCTTTTGGACTTGTCGCAGGAACTCGCAGACTTTTACTTGTGTTCACGCGGAGCTATATTAAACCTGATGCTCCCGGTGCCTTTTGCCGCCAAAGAGGTTAGTGGGCTCAAGCGGGTCAAGCGAGAACGAGTGAGCCTAAATGAGACTCTCGTGCGCCGTGCGCCCACACAGCTGACGCTTGAGCAACTACAGGCAATAGAACACATCAAACACGCCTTAACAAACGGCCTGACCAAACCTCACCTGCTTTATGGCGTGACTGGTAGTGGCAAGACAGAGGTTTACCTTAACGCCATTTCCATCGTTCTAAGTCAAGGGAAGCAGGCCATTTATCTGGTACCCGAAATCGCGCTAACGCCGCAAATTATTGCCAGTGTGGTGCACCGCTTTGGCGATCAAGTGGGTGTGCTGCACAGTGGGCTTTCCCCCGGCGAGCGCGCTAGGGCGTGGCAGAAAGTATTACGAGGCGAGACACAGGTCGTGGTGGGGGCTCGTTCGGCTGTTTTTGCTCCGGCAACGCGTTTGGGGCTAATCGTCATGGATGAAGAGCATGAGCAGAGTTACCGGCATGAGGGCGGCGTCAACTATCATGCGCGGGTTGTAGCACAGTTGCGGGTGCGACAGCAAGGCGCGGTACTGCTCATGGGCAGTGCCACACCTTCACTGGAGGTGTACTCTTCCGCCGAGCGTGGACGGACAAAGCTGTTGCAGTTGACCACGCGTCCGCAAGGGATAAACCTGCCTGAAGTTGTGATTGTAGATATGCGCGAGGAGTTTAGGCAGGGTCTCTCAGGTCTCTTGTCGAGTCCTTTACGGCAAGCATTGGCTCAGAGCCTTGAAGCGCATGAGCAGGCTCTTCTGCTGTTTAATCGCCGTGGCTATGCGCAGATGTCGCTTTGTCGAGATTGTGGGCACATCCCCACCTGTCCACATTGTGATGTGAGCCTGCGCCTCCATGCAGGCGTAGGATTGCTTAAGTGCCACTATTGCGGTTATTCCATACGGGCGTCAGGAAAATGCCTGCGGTGTGGCGGTCAGCAAGTGCATAACCGCGGTGCCGGGACGGAAAAACTGGCGGAAGAACTGAGCACCTTGTTCCCGGACACCGCTTTCACCCGCTTGGACGCAGACACCGCCGCCGCCAAAGGAGCACATCAGCGACTCTTGACCGAGTTTGGCAGGCAGGATTCGCATATTTTATTGGGCACAAAAATGATTGCCAAAGGACTGGATTTCCCCAGCGTTACTGTCGCCGGCGTTGTGGATGCTGACAGTGGGCTGTATTATCCGCACTTTCGTGCGGTGGAGGAGAGTTTTGCTTTACTGATGCAGGTGGCCGGGCGCTCCGGGAGGGGCGCCGCACGCGGACGCGTGTTTGTACAGACCTTTAACCCGGAACACTATTGCTTGCGCTTACTTCGGCAGCACGATTACCGTGGCTTCATGAACGTTGAAAGCAAGCTCCGACGCAAACTGTCCTATCCGCCGTTTGGGGGGTTGGCTACACTGCGTTTTAGGGGCAAAGATCAGCAGAAAGTCCTCGAAGCTGCGCAAGCCGTCGGGGAGCTTTGTGCGGAGAGCAGATCTGTGGTGGCACTCGGGCCGGTGGCTGATGTTCCCGCACGCGTCAACAACATTTACTGCTATCAACTGACCTTAAAAGCAAAAGACAGAAAGACTCTGCAAGAAGTGCTGGCAGAGTTGCGAGCAAGAATTGCTGCCCTCTGTTCATCTGCGGCACGTTGGTATATCATATTGGAGTAGAGGAGGTAATTTTGTGGCTCTGAGGACAGTGCGCGAACATGGAGATGAGATTCTGCGCAAACAGGCGCGCCCGATAAAACGTTTTGATCAAGCATTGCAGCGCCTAATAGACGACATGTTTGAAACCATGTATTACAGCCATGGGATAGGTTTGGCCGCGCCGCAGGTGGGGGTGCCGAAACGAGCTATTGTGCTGGATGTGGACGGAGTCAAGCTTGCGCTTATCAATCCGGAGATACTGGGGAGTGAGGGAGAAGAAAGCAGTACAGAGGGGTGCCTGAGTGTGCCGGGTGTGTACGGCGAGGTGAAGCGCAACGCATCAATAGTAGTGCGTGGTCACAACCCGGACGGTACAGCAACGGAGATCCAGGCTACGGCTCTGCTGGCCCGTTGTTTACAGCATGAAATAGACCATCTCGACGGCATTTTATTCATGGACAAAGCTACACAGCTCGAGTCTGTGACCGCGAGTGAAGCAGACGGTGCTTAGGCGCATTGTCTTTATGGGCACACCCGAATTTGCCGTCCCCGCGCTGCGTGCCTTGCACGGGGAGGGGCACACGGTGGTGGCCGTGTTTACGCAACCAGACCGCCCTGCGGGCAGAGGCAGAAGGTTGACACCTCCCCCGGTCAAGATAGCGGCACTTGAACTGGGTCTGCCCATATGGCAGCCGAACTCGCTACGCAGCTTAGAAGTGCTGGATTTTCTGCGTGGGGAGAAGCTCGATGCAGTTGTGGTAGCGGCGTACGCACACCTCTTACCACCGGCAATTTTGGCGGCGCCTCGTTTCGGGTGCAAAAACATCCATGCTTCGCTGTTGCCAAAATACCGTGGCGGTGCACCGGTGCACTGGGCTATTGTCAACGGCGAGGACAGTACAGGCGTTACCATTATGCAGATGGCAGCGGGACTGGACACCGGGGACATTATCGAACAGCGCGCCATCCCCATTACCCCAGAGGATACGTGCGGCACCCTAACGGTAAAGCTTTCACTCCTAGGAGCAGAGCTAATTTTACGGGTGCTGGCGTTGCCTGATGCGGGTGAAGCCAAGCGCGTCACGCAAGCGCATGAGTTAATGTCCATGGCGCGTACCGTGCGTAAGTCGGATGGGCTGATCAACTGGTCTGTGACCGCCAAGGAGATCAATGCTCTGGTGCGCGGCATGCACCCATGGCCCGGCGCATTTACGCGTTGGCGAGGGGAAACCCTAGGGATATTGGCTACTCGCCTTACCGCAGGCGGGCCAGCTCTTCCACCCGGGGCGATATTGTACCGAGAGGGTCGGCTTTGGGTGGGTTGTCGAGATAATAGTGTCGAGCTGCTGAAAGTATTACCCGCGGGGAAACGTCCCATGTCGGCCTTAGACTTTTATCGCGGCTACCTCAGCCGCTGCGCAGACGCTATATTTTATTAGGGGGGTTAAAAATGTTTTTTGGCGGACCTGGATTTGCTTTGATTCTTGTGGCTATGGCGCTGGCAATGCTAGCGCAACTGAAAATTCAAAGCGCTTACCACAAGTATAGTGCTATGCGCGCGCGTTCAGGCCGGACCGGGGCGCAGGTAGCACGTGAGCTGCTTAGTCAGGCCGGATTGCATGATGTGGCTGTTGAGGCCGTGGGAGGGAAGTTATCCGACCACTACGACCCGCGCGCACGCCGCGTTCGCCTTTCGGAGCAGGTATACAACGGAACTTCGATAGCGGCGTTAGGGGTGGCTGCGCATGAGGCCAGCCACGCGGCGCAACACGCAGAAGGCTACGCGCCGTTAGTTCTGCGCACCGCGCTGTTGCCCGTTGCCGGATTTGGCTCTAATCTGGCCTTTCCGCTGTTTTTTGCCGGGTTCTTTTTTAATGCACCCATGCTGATGGATGTTGGGATACTGTTCTTCTCGGCTGCTGTGCTTTTTCAATTCATCACGCTGCCGGTGGAGTTTAATGCCAGTAGCAGGGCGGTAGAATTGTTAGCGGCAGGCGGGTATGTGGCGCGGGAGGAAGAGGCCCCTGTGCGCGACATGCTGCGGGCCGCAGGGTACACTTATCTGGCCGCCACCGCTGTTGCTTTGGCGCATTTGCTGCGTTTGATGCTGCTCCGTGACCGCAGGGGATAATGTTTCTCCAAGGCTCTTGGCGCTGCAAGCACTGCTTGCTGTTGACGAGAGCGGAGCATTTGCCAACCTCAGCATAGCACGCGCTCCCGCCGCTTCTCTGAGCAGTGCCGATCAGGCACTGCTCGTTCAGCTTGTCTATGGTACGATAAGTATGAGATTAGCCATAGACTTCCAGCTTAACGCTAGGCTGCGTAAACCGCTGGAGACCCTTCCTACAGCGATTCGAAACGTCCTCAGGCTAGGCGCGTATCAGATTATGTATCTAGCTAAGGTCCCGCCACACGCAGCCGTCAACGAAGCTGTAAACTTAGCCCATCGCTTCGGGCACGTCGGCACAGCAGGGCTGGTGAACGCTGTGCTGCGCCGTTTGGCGCCGGCAGATCTGCTTGCGTGGCCGGATGAGGCTCTGGACACGGTGCATTACCTAGCCGTGCGCTATTCCCATCCGCACTTTCTCGTTGCCAGATATGTGCGGCGTCTGGGATTGACCGAGACAGAAGAGCTGTTGCGCGTCAACAATTTACCACCGCGTTTTAGTATCCGCGTTAACGCAACCCGCGCTGACCCTCCACAGCTGGCAGCTCGTTTTCTAGAGCGAGGGATTGTGGCAGATGCAGGTAAATACGTGCCGGAAATCCTCTATCCCATGCCTACCCCCCTTTTTACGGACGAGCTGTTTACGACCGGGCTCTACTCCGTTCAAGGCGAAGCCTCAGCCATGTGTGCGCATTTTCTCTCGCCCAAACCGCGTGAGCGCGTTGTGGACTTATGCGCCGCACCGGGAGGCAAGGCAACGCATCTAGCCGAACTGATGGGCGATCAAGGCGAAGTGGTTGCGTTTGACAGGAATGCTAGACGTCTCAAGCTTGTGGCAGAAAACGCTCTGCGGCTCGGGCTTAAGTCAGTCCGACCGATACACAAGGCAGCAGAGGAGGCGTTTGGCGTTACCGGTGCGGTGGAGAAAGTGCTTCTAGACGCCCCCTGTTCAGGTTTCGGCGTATTGCGGCACAAGCCGGATTTGCGCTGGCGACACAACGAGGATTCTGTGCGAGACTTGGCTGTGAATCAACGCCAAATGATCGTATCTGCCGCGGAGCTTGTGGCACCAGGCGGGACTCTGGTCTATAGCGTCTGTACCACAGAGCCGGAGGAGACGACGGATGTTGTTGCACATCTCTTAGCTCTGCGCACGGACTTTACAGCGGTAAAAACGAGACCCTTGACTCTCAGGAGGGCGCCATCAGCAGGCGACGGCCTTGGCTATTACGTCTGGCCGCATCGGGATCAACTGGACGGATTCTTTATAGCGACACTGCGGCGTGCAGGAATTTGACAGGAGGCGTAGAAATTTGGCGGTGGACTTTATTTCACTGACGCCTGAAGAAAGATCCGCATGGATTCTGTCTTTGGGCCAACAAAAGTACCGGTTGCAGCAGATAGAGGAGTGGGTTTTTGGACACGGGGTATTAGACTACATGCAAATGGCTAATCTCCCACAGTCATTGCGTGATAAACTGGCACAGTCTAATATCCCCGTACTCTCCGCCAAAATTGTGGCGGAAAGCACTGATGGCGGGACGACCAAGCTGGCTGTAGAGCTCATTGACACACAGGTAGTCGAGGTGGTCTTGATGCGCTATCGTCATGGGCTGACGCTCTGTGTCTCCACGCAGGCAGGATGTAAAATGGGATGCGTGTTTTGTGCGACGGCGAAAAGTGGCTTTGTCAGGAACCTGACGCGGCAAGAGATGCTGTCACAGTTGCTGTTGGCTAATTCCCATCTGCGCGCCAAGGGAGAGCGCGTTACTCACATTGTCCTGATGGGGATGGGAGAGCCTTTGGACAATTACGAAGAGAGCCTAGCATTTATCCGCATGGCAGTGGGGCCCCTGTGTTCGATCAGTGCTCGTCGCATTGCTGTGTCTACGTGCGGATTAGTGCCGGGAATCGAACGCTTGGCCAACGAGGGGTTGCCGGTGACGCTTACCGTAAGCCTTAACGCCGCTGATGATGAACTTCGCCGGTCATTAATGCCTGTAGCCCAAGTCTACCCCGTCAATGTGGTGCTGGCGGCAATGCATAAGTATGCCGAGAAGACTAAGCGTCGTGTAACGATCGAGTATGTCCTTATCAAGGGGGTTAACGATCGCGCCAAACACGCCCAAGAGTTGGCGCAGAAGATCAAAGGCAGTAATTTTCATGTAAACCTCATCCCCTTTAACGCCGTGGTCAATTCAGGCTTCGAGCCGCCTTTACCCGCTGCAGTGCGGATGTTTCTCGAAGTGCTTTCCGGCGAGGGTATCGGCGCAACTATCCGTCGTGGGCTAGGTGGAAAGGTGCAGGGTGCCTGTGGTCAATTGCGCGGTACCCTGCGAAAATAGTTGACGGGGTGGTCGTTTGTTTACAGTTATTTCGGATACTAATCGCGGCCGAGTGCGCGCAGAAAATCAAGACTGCGTGTGGAGTGAGAAAATCACGCTGGCAGGAGCAGAGGCTGTCCTCTGCATTGTGGCCGACGGTATGGGCGGGCATTTGGCAGGCGATATCGCCAGCCGTCTAGCTACAGAAGAACTGGCCCGCTCTGTACGTGTTGGGCACAGGAATCCACACCCGGGCCAAGTGCTTGCCCAGAGTTTCGCACGTGCTAACGCGGCCGTTTACTCTGCTGCCGCGCGTCACGCGGAACACGCCGGGATGGGCACCACCATGGTCGCGGCGTTGTTGCTTGCCGGGAAGGTTTACATTTGTCATGTGGGGGACAGCCGCGCTTACAAGTACGCAAGCGGTGTTCTGACTAGGCTTACCCACGACCACTCTGTAGTAGAGGAGTTGCTGCGCCATGGCGGCATTTCCCCGTACGATGCCCGCCAACATCCCGAGCGTCATCTCCTTACCCGCGCGGTAGGTATTTCTCCCGATTTGACGACAGATTGTCAGAACCTAGCATGGCAGGCAGGTGAAGCGCTGTTGCTGTGTACGGACGGCTTAACGGAAGTTCTCACAGACGTAGAAATTGAGAGTGTTTTGCGCGAGTATAACGACTGTGCCGCAGTGATTGAGCATCTCATGCGCTTAGCTCTTTCTCGCGGCGCGCCCGACAACGTGACGATTTTATTGGCGGTGAGAGAGAACAGCCTATGATCATGGTGGGAAGAGTATTGGGCGGACGTTACGCAGTAGGTGAGCGGCTAGGAGGCGGGGGAACGGCCTTCGTATACAGGGGGCGTGATGTCCTGCTGAACCGCACAGTAGCCATAAAGGTTCTGAGCACGCAAATGACTGCCGACGGTGACTTTGTGGCCAAGTTCCGCCGCGAAGCGCAAGCGGCCGCAAGTTTATCAGACCCTCACATAGTCGCCATTTACGATGTGGGACAAGATCAAGATACCCACTTTATCGTCATGGAGTATATCGAAGGTAAGACTCTTAAAGAATTGATTGTCGACAGCGGCACCATTGAGAGTAATGTGACCATTGATATCGCCATACAGATCGCCGAAGCGCTGCGGCACGCCCATCATCATGGAGTTGTTCATAGGGACATCAAGCCCCTTAATATCTTGATCACCAGAGACAGACAAGCTAAAGTCACAGACTTCGGCATAGCGCGCGCCGCAACGTCCTCTACTTTGACGCAGACGGGCGCACTTATGGGTTCTGTCCATTATTTGTCGCCGGAGCAAGCCAGAGGTGGGTTTACCAATGAACGCTCTGACATCTATTCACTGGGCGTGGTTATGTATGAGATGCTCGCGGGCGTTCTGCCCTTCACCGGCGATAATGTCTTCTCCATTGGTCTAAAGCACCTGCATGAAGCGCCTCGTCCCTTAAGTGAACTTTGTCCTCATATTGACCCTAGGCTTGAGGACATAGTGATGAAGTGTCTTCACAAGCAACAGGACAACAGGTACCAGACAGCTCAGGCACTGCTTGACGATCTTTCCCTCCTAGTGGGGGATGACTCACCGAAAAAAGAAGCGGCCACTATGCACGGACAGGAACCGAGGAGGAATGCTATGGGGAAGAAAAAGCGCAAGGTTTCTTGGCTAGCTGTTGTGTCTTCCTTGATGGCACTCACTATGCTGGTGACGCTAGCCGTCCTCTTGTATACGTTTTGGCCCCGTCCTGAAGTAATGGTCCCGGATGTAGTGGGGAAAACTCTGGCGGAAGCGACCGCGGTCCTCCGTATGGCAGGTCTGAATCACACCATTGCCGAGGCTGAATCTAACCCCGACGTGCCGCCCAACGTAGTGTTGCGGCAGGATCCAGAAGGTGGCAACACGGTGCGAGCGGGGCGCACGGTGGAGATTGTACCCAGCCGCGGACCTGATCTCCTAGAAGTGCCCAACATAATTGGTATGACGTTGTTACAGGCTGAGATTGATCTCACCAGAGGCGGTTTTGTGTTCGGTCATAAAACAGAGCGCACCCACGAAACTGTGCCGGCAGAGCAGATCATTGAGCAGAACCCGCGCCCCGGCACCCTGACGCAGCGCGGAGAGCACGTTGATGTCGTGGTGAGCTTAGGTCCACCCGTGGTCGAAGTGTTGACGCCGCTCCTCATCGGGCTTACGGAAGCGGAAGTTGTAACGCGTCTGAGTGAAATCGGCCTATCCGTAAGAACTCCTGTGACATGGGAGTTTCATGTCACGATTCCTTACGGTAGGGTCATCGCTCAAACACCCCAAGAAGGAGAACGCATTCTCGCGGGCGGTGAAGTATCCATAGTGGTGAGTCGCGGCTGGCAAGTTACTACCATGGTCGTTATCCCCGCAGACAGATTAGCGGTGAACACGCGCATTGAAGTCATTGTGGTGGACAGGGAAGGGACGCGCACAGTCTATGACCGGGTACACAGGCGTGAGGATGGGGAGTTGCGCATCCCCGTGTTCGGCATTGCGCCCTTTCACCTTATCATAAAGATTGACGGGCGTATCGACCGCGATGAGATAATTGGGCAGGGGGGCAGTTAGCTTTTGGTGGGGCGGATCATTAGGCTCTTAGCGGGATACTATTTTGTTCAGACTGGGTCTGACCTGCTCAGATGCCGTGCCCGCGGCAGGCTAAGGTTATCGGAAGACACCCCCTGCGTGGGCGATCTTGTCGAAGTCACTGCCCTAGGCGGAGGAGAGGGCGTTGTGGAAAACATTTTGCCGCGGCGAAATGTTTTGGAGCGGCCTTTGGTTGCTAACGTCTCTCAAGTAATAGTGGTTGCCGCCATGACCGCACCTGAACCGAACCTAATTCTCGTGGACCGAATTTTGGTGGCGGCAGAAGCACTTAAATTGCGGGGTGTCATCTTTTTTAACAAGACAGATTTGCAGCGGCGCGAGGAACTTAAAGGTATGTACGAGACGGCCGGCTACTTGGTGATTCTAGGGTCTTTAACTTGTGGCAATGTGCCTAGCGAGCTGTTAGATGCATTGCGCGGGCAAATTTCTGTACTTGCGGGGCAGTCAGGCGTAGGCAAGTCAAGCCTGATTCGGCGCCTGTGCCCTGAGACTAAGCCGGTTGTGGGGGACGTGAGCGCGAAAACACGCCACGGCAGACATACCACACGCCATGTAGAACTACACTACCTGCCTGATTATGATGCCTATGTGGCGGATACCCCGGGGTTTAGTCGCATGGACCTGCCGCTTGGACTTAACAGCCAAACTTTGGCCGAGCACTTCCCCGAGATGCGTTTGGCACGGGAGCGATGTCGGTTCGGCGGCGACTGCCAGCATAGCGGGGAGCCCGGCTGCGCAGTTCACAGCCAGCTGTTGCCAAGTCGGGCCATAGCGCCCGAACGCTACAAGAGATACTTGGCCCTCTTAGACGAGGTCCGGCAACACGAAAGGAGACGATACAAGTGATTATACTATCGCCGTCATTGTTGGCGGCGGATTTGCTGTACTTAGGGGAAGAGCTAGACAGCGTAGCAGCTGCGGGACTGCAGCAAGTGCATATCGATGTCATGGACGGTAATTTCGTACCGAACATCTCATACGGTACAAACATGGCCCACGCTGTCAGACGGCATGGACAGCTTAAATTCGACTGCCACTTGATGGTGGCTGAGCCTGATCGACATGTTGCCGCCTTTGCGCAGACAGGCCCCGAGCTCATCACTGTACACGCCGAAGCGACCCCCCACCTGCACCGACTAGTGTATCGCATTAAAGAACTAGGTGTGCAGGCTGGAGTTTCCCTGAATCCGGCTACGCCCGTGAACGTGCTGAAATGCATTATTGGCGATATAGACGCGGTGTTGCTGATGACAGTTAATCCCGGGTTTGGAGGGCAGAAGTTTATCCCAAGCGTCCTAGTAAAAATTTGGGAGGTCAGGGAGATGGCTTTAGCCCATGGAAAAGATATAACATTGCAAGTAGACGGCGGTATCACGCTGGAGACCGCGAAGCAGTGCGTTGCGCACGGCGCTACACATCTGGTGGCAGGAGCTTCATTTTTTCAAAGCCTTGACCGCCGAGCCTTTGCGGCGAGCATTATCGAAGCGCGCGCTGAGGCGTGAGCCTGTCCTTAAATAGTCAAGACCCTCCCGCTGGCCATAAACCAAAAGGAGGGTTTGCGATTGCCTGATTTTATCATTTACACGGCGCGAGTGACTTTGTTAGACTTGAGGCATGTCGTACACACGTTGAGCCGGGTCGGTCTTCCTTCAGCAATAACCCGCACTCGTTGGATGTTGGGGAAGCGAGTGCGCCGGGTGCGCTTAGTCAATTGGGTTCCTTTGTAGTTCAATTTATTGCCGGAAGACTTGGTCTTATTGCAGACTTCACATCTGTGCATGGTAGCCGCACCTCCTTTTCACAGCAGCCATTCTATCACGGAAAAACCGCACTGGCAAGGACAAGGAATATTTTACAAAGAAAATCGTATGCAGGAATGGGGGAGCGCATTGAGTCAGACTATCATGACACAATATGGAAAGATAATTATTACTGCCGAGGCGATTGCTACGGTAGCGGGTGGCGCTGCCTTAGAATGCTATGGACTTGTTGGGATGTGCTCGCGCAGTCGCATTCGTGACGGGTTTATTGAGCTTCTGGGCAAGGAGAATCTATCCCGTGGCGTAGAAGTGCGCCAGAGCGGCAACCGTATAGTGATTGACCTATACATTGTCGTGGGATACGGTACCAAAATCTCTGAGGTAGCGCAGAATGTCATGGAGAAAGTAAGATACGTAGTGGAATCCTTGCTTGACTTGTCGGTAGAGCAAGTTAACGTCAATGTACAAGGAGTGCGCGTAAACGAGAAGGCTTAGGGGGATGAAGGTTGTGACCGCAAAGGAGATAGATGCGGCCCTCCTCCGCAATATGTTTTTGCTGGGGGCCAAGAATTTAGAGGTCAACAAACAGGCAGTAGATGCCTTGAACGTTTTTCCAGTTCCTGACGGTGATACCGGGACTAACATGCACCTTACATTACAGGCAGTAGTGAAAGCCCTTGATAAACCCAATCTGGATACTTGTACCGCTGTAGCGCAAGGGGTGGCTTCCGGCTCTCTGATGGGAGCGCGGGGTAATTCTGGCGTTATCTTGTCACAATTGTTTCGCGGCTTTAGCCGTTCCTTGGAGCGCAAGACGGTTCTGCAAGGGCCAGACTTTGCTTTAGCGTTAATGGCGGGAGTGGAAACGGCGTACAAAGCTGTAGGGAAGCCAGTAGAGGGGACCATTCTCACCGTGGCGCGCGTTGCCGCCCGAGCAGCGCAGGCAAAAGCACGTACTGAGCCAGACATTGCGAAGCTGATGCAGGTAGTGATCGATCAGGCTGAGGCGACACTGGCACGCACACCTGACATGCTGCCTGTTTTAAAAAGGGCAGGTGTGGTAGACGCGGGAGGACAAGGTTTAGTTTACATATACCGCGGATTCCTGCAAGCGCTGTTAGGAAAGGAGATTGAAGTTCCGGCGGGGGCAGATGAGCTTAGACAGCTACCCGAACCTGAAAAGCAGCTCTTTTCAGCTGAGGAGATCGAGTTTCAGTATTGCACCGAATTTTTAATCCTTAACCCACGCGTTGAGGACCATGCGCTGCGCTCTAGCCTCGAGGCCTTTGGCGACTCCTTATTGGTTGTGGGTGACGAAGGCGTCATTAAAGTGCACCTGCACACTAATCACCCCGGGGCGGTAATGGAGTTAGCGCTTGAACACGGTGAGCTTAGCGCCATAAAAATCGAAAACATGAGGGAACAGCACGCCCACACTGCTTGGGCGGAGGAAAGACTCAAAGTTATTCAGCCGGGTACGGGCAAGTCCATCGGCGTGGTGGCGGTAGCTACAGGGAAGGGTCTGCGTGAAGTCTTTTTGAGCTTGGGGGCGGATGTAATCGTGGAAGGCGGGCAGGGCATGAACCCGAGCACGGAGGATCTAGCCGCTGCCGTTAACAGCTTGGCCTGCGACCGCGCCGTCATATTGCCAAACAACAAGAACGTGATCTTAGCCGCTTCGCAAGTTAAAGAGGTTACCAAGAAGGAAGTAGCGGTAGTTGCTAGCCGTACGGTTCCTCAGGGGTTGGCGGCGATGCTGTCTTATGAGGCCGATGCGGTTGAACTGGAACGGGTATCGAAGGCCATGCAAAGGCGAATGGGCACAGTTAAGACCGGCTTAGTGACCTATGCCATCAAGGATTATAACGGTGACAAAGGTGAAATTTTGGAAGGTGACATTCTTGGTCTTAGCGACAAAGGCATTGACACGATAGGTACCGACATCAATGAGGTTGCGCTGGCGCTACTTGCGAAAATAGTCACAGATGATGACGGCGTGATCTCGCTCTTCGTTGGGGCTGAAACGCAGGAAGAAATTGCCGCATCTTTGGCTGAGAAAATCAAGGCGAGATTCCCCAACTGTGAACTTGAAGTCCTCAGTGGCGGACAGCCTATTTATTACTATATTTTTTCCGTGGAGTAGTTACGCGCGCTCCTTTTGGAAGGGTTTCTTGAACATGGCAAACGCACTGGGGGTTAGATGAGTGAGAGTCATTGCGGGCATTTTCAGAGGACGACGGCTTGAAATGGATGATAGACTTGACATTCGCCCCACATCGGATAAGGCCCGCGGTGCGGTTTTCTCCAGTCTGGGGGAGCTGATACCAGACGCTCGTTTTCTTGATATTTTTGCGGGAACGGGTGCCATGGGCATTGAGGCACTGTCGCGCGGCGCCCGCTTAGTAGTAGCCGTAGAGCAATCGCCACGCGCAGCTCTACTTATTGTCAGAAACTGCGAGAGACTTAGCATAGCTCCCGAGTTGCTCAAGGTGCGCGTAGGCTCCTACGATAAAGTGCTGCCGGAACTAACGGGCCAAGAGTTCGATGTGGTTTTTGCCGACCCTCCTTATAGCTGCTCAGCAGGCGCGCATGTTCTTGCGCTGGTTGATCGCTGCAACTTATTGTCTGCACGCGGCGTGCTGGTGATTGAGCACTTCGCCAAAGAGTCGTTTCCCGCAGAGGTAGGCAGCCTAACTCTTCTCAAAGCCAAGCAGTACGGACAGACCTTTATGTCCTATTATGTGCGTCTAGCGTAAAATTACTCAGCATCACAGTACACAATCGGCGCCTGCGGCACGCGGAGATTATCCACGAAGGACACGAAGGACCACTAATCATTCCTTTTTGCTTTTGCTCTTTGTTTTTGCCAACTTACAATGAGGCTGAGCAGTTACATGCCCGATAACACTTAAGTTTAGTAAGCCACGCGAGGAGGAAGCAGCCGTGATTAAAGCGGTGTATCCCGGTAGTTTTGACCCCGTAACCAATGGTCACCTAGATATCATTCTGCGTGCAGCTCTGATTTTTGATCGGCTCAGCGTAGTAGTAATGAGCAACCAAAATAAAAGCACGCTGTTCACCACGGAGGAGCGTGTTGCGCTCCTGCGGGAGGTTACCAGAGATATACCCAATGTAGCGGTTACGCATCACGCCGGTCTTTTAGTGAGTTATATGCGGAGCGAGAGAGCGCAGATAATCATCAAGGGCTTACGTGCCGTCTCGGATTTCGAGTATGAGTTTCAGATGGCCTTAATGAATCGCACACTTGATGACGGCGTAGAAACGCT
>DBBC01000126.1 GCA_002292025.1 Firmicutes bacterium UBA994 | reverse complement strand
CAGACCCGCAGGTTAGGATTACCAATTTTGCTGCGACGACCGATAAAGCTCTGGCAGAAGTTGCTCCTGTCAACGAGCGCAACCCCTGGCATATCGCCGCAGGTGGCGCGGGTATCATAGCACTCTTAGGCGTAGGAGCGTTTGCGGTTCTGCGCAAGCGGTAACAGACCCCGCAGACGTCCGGCCAGTAAATCACGGAGTGTCGCCCATGAATTTGCGTAACTACGTAAACCCTTAGGGAAAAGTAGTGCGGCAAATTTATTACCAGGGGCGACACTCCGTTGCTTTGTCTATAGGCCTATCTCTGCGGCCACTTGTTGCATTGAACCTAGGGCGAGGCTCACAAACTCTCTTAGCGTAAGCCCCAGCTCCTCGCAGGCGGCGATGGCCTCGCGGTTGGCACCGCGGGCAAAACTCTTTTCACCGTAGCGGTTTAAAATAAAATCAGCGTCAATGCCAGCTATTTTCTTGCTGGGGTGAATTAGTGCGCCGGCTACGATTAGCCCGGTAACAGGGTCGCTGCAATAAAGCGCCTTATCTAGCGGTGTTGTGCGTGGGATACCGTGCGCCTCGTTGTGGACCAGCACAGCTTGCACCAGAGCGGGGGGAAGCGCCATCTCTGCCAGCATCTTGGCACCTAGCTTGCTGTGCTCGGCGGGGCTCTCGGCTGTTTGGTCGTAGTCGATGTCGTGCAGCAAGCCTGTGAGCCGCCACAGCGCAACGTCTTCATCGGCGCGCTCGGCCAAGGCACCCATAACCGCCTCTACCGCCACCATGTGTTTGATCAGGTTCTTGTTCTTTACGTTTTGTTTTACTACTGCCAAGGCCTCCGCACGATTCACGCCAAGACCTCCTCAATCAGGCTAGATGAAGATAGGGGCAAACACCAAGGCCACAATAGCCATGAGTTTAATCAAAATGTTAATCGACGGGCCGGACGTATCTTTGAAGGGGTCGCCCACGGTGTCGCCCACTACCGCGGCTTGATGCGTTGGCGTGCCTTTGCCACCGTACTCGCCGCCCTCGATAAACTTCTTGGCGTTATCCCAGGCCCCGCCGGAGTTAGACATCATGACGGCCATTAGGAACCCTGTGACTACAGAACCAGCCAGCAGACCACCCAGCGCTTCCTTGCCGAGCAGCAGCCCCACAATGACCGGCACAACGACTGCCAGCAACCCAGGGGCAATCATCTCCCGTAGCGCGGCACCGGTACTGATGTCTACACAGCGCGCGTAGTCGGGGCGAGCCGTGCCTTCCATTAGGCCTTTGATTTCTTTGAATTGCCGGCGCACTTCGGCGATCATCTGGAAAGCTGCTTTGCCAACAGCCTGCATGGCCAAGGCAGAAAAGAGAAATGGCAGCATGCCGCCGATAAACAGGCCAATCAGCACAGTTGGATTAAGTAAATCGATAACCGTCAGCCCTACCGCCGTAGCATAGGCAGAGAACAAAGCTAAGGCCGTCAGCGCCGCGGAGCCGATGGCAAAGCCTTTGCCGATGGCCGCCGTCGTATTGCCTACGGCGTCAAGCTTGTCAGTTATCTTGCGCACTGCTTTATCTAGGTGTGCCATTTCAGCGATGCCACCGGCGTTATCAGCAATAGGACCGTAGGCATCGACTGCTACAACCATGCCGGTAGTCGCCAGCATGCCCACTGCGGCGATCGCGATGCCGTATAAGCCTGCAAAGTAAACGGCGACAAAGATGGCCGCGACGATGGCAATTACCGGCAGGGCGGTACTTAGCATACCGACGGCGAGACCCGTAATAATGTTAGTGGCGGGACCGGTCTGTGAGGCGGCGGCGATGCTTTGCACGGGCGGTCTGTCGCCTGAAGTGTAGTACTCTGTAATCTGCCCAATGGCGACTCCCGCCACCAAGCCGGCTACTATGGCGTAAAACACACCTAATTCCATGCCCAAGGTCTGCACTAAGGCAAAAGAGCCGGCAATGGTTAAAGCTCCGGCGGCATAGGTACCGTTAGACAATGCTTTTTGCACGTTAGCTCCCTCTTTAGCCGAGACAAAGCGCGAACCAATAATAGAGGCCACAATGCCCACGGCCGCTATACCGAGCGGCAACACGACGGCCGCCCACGCGTTTTCTGCCGCGACGGCCCCCAGCGCCATAGCGGCTATAATTGCGCCTACATAGGACTCAAACAAGTCTGCCCCCATGCCCGCAACGTCGCCTACATTGTCGCCCACGTTGTCGGCGATAACGGCTGGGTTACGCGGGTCGTCTTCGGGGATGCCGGCCTCTACTTTGCCTACTAGGTCTGCGCCGACGTCGGCGGCTTTCGTGTAAATGCCACCGCCAACACGGGCAAACAGAGCGATGGAACTAGCCCCTAGCGCAAAGCCGTTAATCATGCCCACCAGAATGCTGAGGTCAGTTACACCGCTGACGGCACGAAACGCAATGTACAGCGTGCTAACGCCAAAAATCCCAAGTCCCACTACGGACATGCCCATAACGGCGCCACCGGAGAAAGCAATTGCTAGTGCCTTGTTAGTGCCAAAGCGTGCGGCTGCAGCCGTGCGCACGTTAGCACGCGTGGCTACAGTCATACCAATAAAGCCAGCCAGCACGGAACTGAACGCACCGACAATAAATGAGACTGCCGTCCAGCTATCGATGGCCACCGCAATGATAATAAACAATACAGCCACAAAAACTGCCAGCGCTCGGTATTCGCGGCGCAAAAAAGCCATAGCGCCTTCATGAATTGCGGCGGCTATTTCCTTCATTCTAGGAGTGCCTGCATCTTGTTTAGTAACATAGCTGGTTAAGTATAACGCAAAAAGAAGTGCTAAGAGCCCGGCGATGGGCGACAGCCACAATAGTGAGTCCGCCAAAATAATGTCCCCCTCCAACTACTACTTTGAGAAGGGGCGGATACACCGTGTGGGTGCATCTGCCCCTAATTATTAGCGGTAAAAGTTGACCGGTGTAAGAGTTACTGCAAAACGGCAATAACAAGCGACAAAGCCATAAAGGCGATGCCGAGGCCAATCGTCAGCTTGCTAAAAAATGCGTCCATGTTCTTCTTGCGTCCAAACAAAGCTTCCGCGCCACCGGCAATAGCTCCAAGCCCCGCTGCGCGGCCGCTCTGCATGACAATGGACAGTATCACCCCTACAGCCACTAAAGCTTGGAGAACTTTCAAAGCATTGAGCATAGCCCTACCTCCCCTCGCATCAACTGCACTGATTCTAGCACACACACACTGCGTTGACAACAAGCGGTGACTATGCGAGATGAGAGAATGCGGCCTTCCCGGGGTATACAGCGGCTGCTCCGAGTTCTTCTTCGATACGCAACAACTGGTTGTACTTAGCGACGCGGTCAGTACGCGATGGCGCACCGGTCTTGATCTGCCCTGCATTGGTGGCCACCGCCAAATCGGCGATGGTAGTATCTTCTGTTTCGCCGCTGCGGTGGGAGACCACGGCTGTCCACCCCGCACGCTTAGCCATCTCGATGGCGTCTAGCGTCTCGGTCAAGGTGCCGATTTGATTGAGCTTAATTAAGACCGAGTTTACGGCACGTTCCTTTATGGCGCGGGCAATGCGCTCTGTATTCGTAACCAAGAGGTCGTCGCCTACGATCTGTACTTTGCCGCCGAGTCTTTGTCTAAGCAGCCGCCACCCGTCCCAATCCTCCTCGGCCATGCCGTCCTCAATGGAGATTATGGGGTATTTTTCTGCCAGCGACGCATACCACTCCACCATTTCTGCCGCGGTCTTGGCGTTCTTGCCGCCTTCCATCACATAGCGTTCGCCGATGTGAAACTCGGTGGCAGCGGCGTCAATGGCGATGGCTAGGTCTGTGCCGGGAACGTACCCCGCAGCCTTGATTGCCTCCACTAGCAACGACAGAGCTTCTTCGTTGGACCCCAAATGCGGCGCGAAACCGCCCTCGTCTCCTACAGCCGTGCTGTAACCTCGCTGCTTGAGCACCTTCTTTAAATGATGGAAAACTTCTGTGCCCATGCGTAGTGCCTCGGAAAAACTTGCGGCACCGATTGGCATCACCATAAACTCTTGAATGTCGACATTGTTGTCAGCGTGCTTGCCGCCGTTAATTACGTTTAGCATCGGTACAGGCATGACACGCGCATTAACACCACCGACATATTGGAACAACGATAAGCCAACATGTGCCGCAGCCGCCTTAGCCACCGCCAATGACACTGCCAGCATGGCATTAGCGCCGAGTCGTCCCTTGTTCGCGGTACCGTCTAAGGCAATAAGCGCCTCGTCTATCCCCGGTTGGTTAAGCGCGCTCATGCCAATCAGCGCCTGCGCAATTTCTCCGTTAACGTGATCTACCGCGCGCGTGACTCCTTGGCCTAAGAAACGAGTCTTGTCCCCGTCTCTCAGTTCGACGGCTTCGAATTGGCCGGTTGATGCGCCGGAAGGCGAGATGGCCCGACCCATGATCCCATTCTCAAGTACGACTTCAGCTTCCACTGTGGGATTGCCGCGCGAATCCAATACTTCTCGCGCTAAGACTTCGGCAATAATGCTCATTTACCTAACCCTCCCGTAATTAAAGATTCCCCCGTCATTGCCGCCGGTTTCGTGATGCCTAACAAGGTAAGCACAGTGGGTGCTATATCCGCCAGAATGCCTGTATCACGTAATTTCACTGCGTGAAACGGCGCAACCACCACACACGCCACGTCGCTTTGCGTGTGCGCGGTGAGCGGCTGCCCGGCTGCGTCGAGCATGCTTTCAGCGTTACCGTGGTCGGCCGTGATAACCAGCGCGCCTCCTGCCGCAACCACTGCGGACACCACGCGACTTAGGGCTGCATCTACAGCTTTGGCCGCCGCGCAGGCTGCCTCGTACACACCGGTGTGGCCAACCATATCGAGGTTAGCAAAGTTAAGCACTATCAGGTGGTACCCATCTCTGACCTTCTCCAGAAAGGCATCGGCCAGCTGCGGCGCACTCATGGCAGGAGCCAGATCATAGGTAGCCACCTTAGGAGACGGAATCAATACGCGGTCCTCGCCCGGATATGGCGTTTCCGTGCCGCCGTTAAAAAAGAAGGTTACGTGTGCGTACTTTTCCGTCTCGGCCATGCGCAATTGCCTGTAACCGGCGCGGCTTACTACCTCCCCTAATGTAGAGGACAGGTCTTGTAACGCAAACAGATATGGGTAGGGAAAATCTTCTTGGTAGCGCGTGAAGGTGAGGATATCTACTTTTGGCAGAGCAAGCCGCGTAAAACCTACCTTGCCTCCACCGAGACTTTGCACGATTTGCCGCATGCGGTCGGCGCGGAAGTTAAAGCAAAGCACACCGTCCTTATCTTTGAGCTGTGCGTGTGGTGAATGTTCCGCCAGCACTAAGGGCGGGATAAACTCGTCGGTTATGCCCGCTAGGTACTTATGCTCCACGGCGGTGCTCGCTAAATCTACGCGCTCGCCTTCGCCTGCTGTCATGGCTCTGAAAGCGAGTTCGGTGCGTTCCCAGCGCTTGTCTCTGTCCATGCCGTAGTACCGCCCCATGACTGTGGCAATCTTACCACACCCTACTGTGCCCACAAATGCTTCTATGTCGCGCAAGAATGAAGCGCCGGAAGTGGGGGAGACGTCTCGGCCGTCTAGCTGCAGGTGTAGATATACCTCTAAAGACTCGCGCTGACATTCCCTAAGCACGGCCTTAAGGTGGTCTATATGGCTGTGTACCCCGCCGTCAGACAGCAAGCCAAATAAGTGGAGTCTGCCGCCGTTTGCTTTTAAGTTGCCGGCAAGCGCTAGCCACTCAGGGTGGCGCCTAAGGGCGCCATTGCTGAGCGCGGCTCCGATGTGCACTAATGCCTGATATACGACGCGCCCTGCACCGATGTTAAGGTGCCCTACATTACTGTCTCCCATTTGCCCATGGCTAAGGCCGACGGATGGACCGGAGCATGTTAAGCGTGCCCAAGTGTGCGAAGACATCAGCTGCTCCAGTGTCGGCATATTGCCGCTGATGGCGTTGCCGTAGGTAGCGTCGTTAAGTCCCCAGCCGTCCAGAATTAACAGTGCTACTTGTTTGTACATGTATGTCCCCTTGCCGCACCTAGAACCACGGCGGCAAATGCCTGTGCATTCAGGCTCGCGCCACCGACCAGTGCGCCGTCAATGTCGCTTTGGGCGATAAAGTCCGTAATGTTCGAAGAATCAACACTGCCGCCGTAAAGGAGATTAAAGTTAGGCGCAAGGATGCCGCGTTTTTCGCACAGCCACGCTCGCACGGACGACAGCATGGCGTTGGCATCATGCGTCGTCGCCGCCAGCCCGGTGCCGATGGCCCACACGGGCTCGTAGGCCACGACGAAACTGGCGCCATGGGGTAACATGCTAAGGCCTGTTTCTACTTGCCTCAGCACAAACCTCTCGCTTTCCCCAGCTAAGCGTACTTCGCGGCTTTCACCCACGCAAAGTACTGGGGTAAGGCCATGGCCACTCGCCGCAAACACTTTGCGGGCGATAAACCCATCATCCTCCGCCAAGTGCTGCCTGCGTTCGGAATGGCCTACCAGCACATAGTCGCAACCTACGTCACGCAGCATAGCCATAGACACCTCGCCGGTAAAGGCGCCTTTGTCTGCGGGAAAACCGTTTTGCCCGCCAAGCCGCATGTTGGTGCCGGATATGAGTTCTCTCACTTGGGTCAGCGCCGTAAAGGGAGGGCAGAGCACTACCTCGCATGCATCATGATTGTGCAGCGCCTGCATGAGTTCACGCGTCAGCGCCCGACTCGTGGCAGACATCCCGTTCATCTTCCAGTTGCCGATGATGAGCGGTTTGCGTTCGCTACTCACTTTTGCCACGCTTGTCCGTAAGCGCGGCCACGCCCGGCAATACCTTTCCTTCCAAGAACTCCAGTGATGCCCCGCCGCCGGTAGAGATGTGTGTCATGCGCGAGGCTAAACCGCACTGCTCGACGGCAGCGGCGCTGTCGCCTCCGCCCACAATAGTTATCGCTGGGGATGCCGCCAGCGCCTCGGCTACGCCAAAAGTGCCCACCGCGAAGACCGGGTTCTCAAACACGCCCATAGGTCCATTCCACACCACGAGTCTTGCCGCGGCAATCACTGCGGCGAAAAGGTCACTTGTCGCGGGCCCAATGTCGACGATAGCGGCATCTTGCGGGATGGCATCTAGGCTGACGATTTCGCCTTCTTCCGCATTGATGTCAAGCGCGACCACTGCATCTACTGGCAGGTGCACAGCTACTTTGCTGCGCTCCGCTAGGTCGAGTAGTTCAGCGGCTAGCTCTACCTGTGTGGGCTCGTAGAGTGACTTGCCTATATCTACGCCACGCGCCTTAAGAAAGGTATTAGCCATGCCTCCGCCGATAACTAAGCTATCTGCGCGCGTGAGCAGCGTCTCGATGACTTTAATCTTGTCGGAAATCTTCGCGCCACCTAGTATTGCAATAAAAGGCCGTCGCGGGCTTTGCAGCGCGCCGCCGAGAAAGTCTAATTCTTTGCTCATAAGAAACCCCGCAGCCGCGGGTTGTATGAGCGTAGGTACGCCGGAAACTGAAGCATGGGCGCGGTGGGCAGCGCCGAAGGCATCGTTTACATAGACATCTGCTAGGCTGGCTAAAGCCCCTGCAAAGTCCGGGGAATTCTTTTCTTCTGCCGCATGGAAGCGTAAATTCTCAAGCATGACGACTTCCCCCGGGCGCATTGCGGCGACTGCTGCCTCTACGTGTGGTCCGATGCAGTCAGAGAGCAGGGGCACTTCGGCCCCTAACAATTCCGAAAGTCTTTGCGCAGCCGGAGCCAAGCTGTAACGAGCCTCATACCCACCTTTAGGGCGCCCGAGGTGGCTGGCCAGAATCACCTTGGCGGATTGCTCGCGCAGATAGTCTATGGTGGGTAGTGCAGCCCGAATGCGGGTGTCGTCGGTGATCTTGCCGCTGTCATCCAGCGGAACGTTAAAATCTACGCGCACGAAAGCGCGCTTGTTCCTGACATCAATATCTTTAAGTGTAAGTTTATCCATATGATCGCCTACTGCATGTGCTTTGCTATCATCGATAGCACGTCAACCATGCGGCAAGAATATCCCCACTCGTTGTCATACCAGCTGCAAACCTTGACTAAGGTATCGCCAATGACCTGTGTCAACTCGAGGTCGACAATGGAGGAGCGAGTATCCCCTAGGTAGTCAATAGACACGAGCGGTTCATCGCTCACACCGAGAATGCCTGCCAAGGGGCCGGCAGCGGCCTTGCGATACGCTTCGTTTACTTTTTCCTTGGTGGTTGGCTGGGCGACTTCCACAGTTAGGTCAACTATGGATACCGTGGTCGTAGGCACGCGCAACGCAAAGCCGTTAAGTTTCCCGTTGAGCTCGGGTAACACCAAGCCAATAGCCTTGGCTGCACCTGTACCGGTGGGAATAATGGACTGACCGGCTGTGCGCGCGCGGCGCAAATCAGAATGCACCTGGTCAAGAATACTCTGGTCATTAGTGAAGGCATGCACCGTATTCATGAGCCCCTTCACGATGCCAAACTCCTGATGCAGCACTTTGGCTAGCGGCCCTAGGCCGTTGGTGGTGCAGGAAGCATTGGAGATAATGTGGTGGTCTGCATGGCGGTACTTGTCTTCGTTGCAGCCTAGCACTAGGGTGATGTCTTCTCCGGTAGCGGGCGAGCTGATGAGTACTTTCTTGGCTCCGGCCTGCAGGTGCTTGCCAGCGGTGTCGCGCTCTTTAAACTTGCCTGTACACTCGACAACTACGTCTATCTCTAGTTCCTTCCAAGGCAGACGGGTAGGGTCTTTTTCTGCCGTGACGCGTATAGCTTTGCCGTCTACACTGAAGCCCGCCGCCGTCACTTCTACTTGGGCGGCGAAACGTCCGTAGTTTGAGTCATACTGCAGCAAATGGGCCAGAGCTTTGGGCGGAGCTAGGTCGTTAATGGCGACGATTGTTATGTCTGGCCGAGCGTGGGCAATGCGGAACACCTGACGTCCGATGCGTCCAAAACCGTTGATTGCGATTCTCATGTACATCCTCCTTGTTTACACCGCTGTAATTACTTAGGCATCACAGTATTCAGTCGGGACCTCCAGCGCTCAATTTCTCCCGCGCAGAGCTTTCCCCACCCCGGGAAACGCCGCAGCTACCATGCTCAGGTAGTCACATCCGAGGTCTAGAAAGCGCGCTGCGTACCGTGGGTCAGCGGCCAATTCGCCGCAAACGCCGACTTCACGCCCTTGTGCCTTGGCCGCCTGCACAGCAATGTCCATCAGGCGAAACATGGCCTCGGCGTTATCGGGCAAATGCATGTCTGTCCCACGATCGCTAGCGTATACGTATGCCGCTAAATCATTAGTGCCGAGGCTAAAGAAGTCCGATACCTCGCCCAACTCCTTGGCCATCAACAAAGCGGCGGGCGTCTCCAGCATCGCGCCGAGGCTTAGGTGTGATGCGCCAAGCTCGCGCTGCACATTTCTGACGGCGGCCATTTCACCCGGCGTTACTACCATCGGGACCATAATGCTCAGCGGTCCGTAGGCAGAAGCGGCAAGTAAGGCCCTGATTTGTTGCTCTAAAATGTCGCGGCGTCGCAGCAGAACACGCACACCGCGCTCCCCTAGCATGGGGTTAGGCTCCTTCTCCCGCGTGAGCCCGGCTATAGGCTTATCCGAGCCTAAGTCTAGGAGACGAAAGATAATATGCTTGCCGGCTGCGGCTTTGACTGCAGCCACATATTGCTCTTCTTCGTGCTCCGGCGCGGGAACCCCCCCACACTGCAGGTAAAGAAACTCGGTGCGAAACAACCCTACGCCTTTGTATCCTTGTGCTGTGGCAATATTGCGTGATGACGCGGCATTAAGCCACAGCGGATAGGATGTGTGGACTACCGCTTGCAGGGCAATATCACGCTCTCCTGCCCAGATTTGGCCGGATGAACCATCTATGCTCACGAAACGACCTTGCCAAGCGAGTACATCGACGGTAACGCCGGCTACAAGCGGCAAGCCTATGGTGCGGGCCAAAATAGCTAGGTGCGAGGTCGAAGCTAAGGAATCACGCAGGATGATACCTTGTGCCCCCCCGCCGTACGCTTCGTATAGTCCCAGTGGGGTAAGCGTATCTGCCAGCAATATGCCTCCCTGACCTGCGTCGTCCTTCAATGCTAAGAGTTCACGCGCCAGAGCGCGCAAGTCGTGGGCGCGCTGCTGCAGATACGGATGGCGCGCGCCGTCGAGGAGCCTAGCTTGCTGCTCACATGCGCCCGTAATGGCCTCGCTGATGGTCCGTCCCAGCGCGACGTCTCCCTCAATGGATGCGCGCAGTTCCGGGTCCGTGAGCAATGCTAAGTAAATGTGCGCCAGCTCTCGGGCTGCCGCAGGCAGGCTAGAGTCCTCTGACCACCTTTCGTAGCGCCGCTTAGCGGTGCTGTACACATGTTCTATACTCACCGCGGCTTGCCGCCGCGTTGACGGCCGATAAGCCACACCACAGGCGAGTCCTCCCGCTACGCCAATCCCTTCCGCGATTAACACGATCCTTCGCCAAACCCTTCTTCAATAAACTTCACAATGTGATCTAGCGCACCTTGTATGTCGCCTGTGCCCCGTACCGTCACCAACACCTCTGCGCCTACTGTCAGCTCCCACCCGGTAAGGGCCAGAATACTAGCCGCCGAGAGTGTGTCGTCGCCATATGTAAGCTGCACGTCCGCACCTAGCTTAGCGCATAGCTCTCGCAACCGGGCAAAAGGGCGAAAGTGCAGCACTTCGTTGGAGATCACCGCTATACGTCGCACCTCTTTCACTGGTCTGCTACGCCTCCCTTGAACCCATGCTTGCTCGCGATGGCTTCCAGTTTGCGTAACCGATGATTGACTGCGCTCTTACTAAGCGGAGGGACAAAGTACAAGCTCAGTTCCCCCAAGCTCGCATCGGGATATTTCGTGCGCAAGGCGGCGGTCTCCTGCAGCGAAACAGGCAGACTGGCGATGCCGACAGTTCTGTCAATGTACCTAATAGCGTCCATTTGCCGCCAGGCGGTCTGCATGGTCTTATTTAGGTTAGCGGTTTCGGCGTTGACTAGCCGGTTTACTTGGTTGCGCATGGATTTGCGCACCCTAGCCTCTTCTACTCTGAGCAGTGAACCATGTCCCCCGGCTAGGTTCAAAAAATCTACGACCTGCTCTCCCTCTTTGAGATACACGACAAAAAGCTCTTTGCGCTTGACTATGCGCGGTGTCAGCTGACATTTCTCCATGACCGCACACAGAAACTCGGCTTGTGTTTCGGATTCGGTCACCATTTCGAGGTGATAAGAGACTCGATTGGGGTCGGTAATCGCGCCCGCGATTATGAATGCGCCGCGCAAGTAAGCCCGCAGGCAACAATCCTCAGTCAGCCTAGGCTGGGCCAACTGAATGTGCCCGTGATTGGCATCCCACAACCCCACCGCGGTAAGCACTGCCTCGGCGTGCGGGCAAAGGATAAGGTACATGCGGTTTTTGCGAAAGGCAGACCTGCGCCGAATAAACACTCGTGCCTCCGGCTGATGCTCCTTGACTAGGCGCAAAACAAGCCTAGCCACCCCAGGGCTTTGGGTAGATATGTTTAAGCCTAAGCTCCCGCCGCGGGATAACTGCAAGGTGGCGTGTTGTCTGATAATCGCTACCAGCTCGGCGCGGCGACAGCATGCATCCTCGTCCATCACTCTCACTAGCTCGCTCTTGACGGCTTCGGTAAATGTCACCTAGCACCCTCCCGCGTCAACGCCCTAGTTTACTGTTCCACGTAAGCCCCGTGTTCCCTGCCACAGGACCCTACTCATTAGGGAAAAGGTATGGCTTTGGGATTAAGAATGTTTGGCGGACGGCGGCCGCTAAGCCCCGCGACCATATTCTCGGCCGCCATCACAGCCATGCGGGTACGTGTCTTCACGCTGGCGCTAGCTATATGCGGCACGACAACTACATTCTCTAGGCTGAGGAGTTTATTGCTTAGCTCCATTGGCTCAGGGTCGGTGACGTCTAGCCCCGCGCCGGCGAGATGGTGTGACTTTAACGCGTGGTACAACGCCTCTTCATCCACCACGGCACCACGCGCAGTGTTGATAAGCACAGCTGTAGGTTTCATCAGCTTTAGACTTTCTCGGTTTAGCATATGCCTAGTGGCAGGAGTTAAGGGCACATGCAGGCTGACGAAGTCTGATTGCCTAAGGAGCGTTTCTAAGTCTACGAATGTTAGGCCCAGCTCGCGCTCTGCCGCTTCGTTCCTGGCGACGTCGCTATACAAGACTTGCATATCGAAGCCTTTTGCGCGCCTAGCCATACTTAAACCGATGCGCCCAAGCCCGACGAGGCCAAGGGTAGCACCGTGTATGTCTTGTCCTAATAGCAGCTGCGGGCCCCATGTCTTCCATTGCCCGCGTTTGACGAAGTCTACGCTCTCTACAATCCGCCGCGCCACTGCCATCAGCAGTGCAAAGGCCAAATCAGCGGTAGTCTCGGTAAGCACCCCAGGGGTGTTGGTCATCATTACGTCGCGGGCAGTCGCGGCACGTAAATCAAAGTTGTCGTATCCCACCGCATAGTTGCTGACAATTCGTAGCCTTGGGGCATGGTCTAACAGCTCGGCGTCAACCCGGTCTGTAAGCAATGTAACTAAGCCGTCAGCGTCGCCGGCTTCTCGCAGCAAAACGTCACGCGGCGGCGGCAGTTCTTCCGGCCACACCTTAACCGTAAAATGCTCTCGCAGCAACAAGAGACCACGTTCCGGTATCTCTCGCGTGACAAAAACCTTCTTGCTCAAATCCTGTCCCTCCTTTGAATCTGCATATGATAAAGCCATGGCACACGGCACACGCTCTCGTTTATGCCGCTGTCTAGTAATTCGCTTGCGGAAATAGTACAATCACAAAAACAAGTTTTCAGGGGGATACGCATGGAGCTGTGGCGACGCAACTTGTCAGTGCTGTGGGTGGGAACGGTGTTTGCGGGCATCTCCTTCTCCTTGGTCAGCCCGTTTCTGCCTATGTTGCTGAAGGACGTTGGCGTGGTGGAAAACCTAGAGGTTTGGTCGGGATGGGCTTTTGCGGCGACCTTTTACACCAGCGCGCTTATGGCGCCGCTATGGGGGTCTTTAGCGGATAAATATGGGCGCAGGCTGCAATTGGTGCGGGCGGGCGTAGGCATTGGCGTGACCTACATCCTGCTTTCGTTTGCTGCCAACGCTTGGCAAGTTCTGTTTCTGCGTCTGCTCTTAGGTTTGTTTAACGGTTTTATCCCTACCGCCATCGCCATGGTCGCCGTCAATACACCGGAAGAACATATGGGCCCAGCCTTAGGCGTCATCCAGAGTGGCGGCGCATTTGGCATGGTGCTAGGTCCGCTGATGGGCGGATATATGAGTCACTTTCTCGGCATCCAGCAGACCCTGCTTATCGCCGGCGCCAGCCTATTTGTCGCCACGCTCTTTACTGTATCTTGCACTACAGAAACGCATAAAGGTGACCGCTCCATAAAGCGCGACGTCTGGGGTGATATTCGCCTGTCCCTTAGCAAGCCTTTCCTTGTGCAGATGTTTGTCCTCGTGCTGATGTTTAACCTCGCGCTAATGGCAATTCAACCGGTACTACCTATTTTTATCTTGCGGTTAGCGGGTGCAGGGGATGCGGCTGTACCGACCGGCATCATTTTTGCGCTGGCAGGCATTGCTACCGTATTGGCGGCCCCGTACTGGGGACGCGTAGGCGCGGTATGGGGATCGCGCAAGGTGCTGCGCGTAGCGCTGATTGGAGCCGCAACCGTAAGTGTGCTGACAGCGTTGTCTACTAGCTTGTACATGCTGGGCGGATTACGGTTTGTCCTCGGATTATTTATGGCAGCGCTGGTGCCTATCAGCACTACGCTTATCGCTAAGTCCGTCCCCCCGACTTTCCGTAGCCGTGCGCTGGCACTTAACAACAGTTTTGGCCAATTTGGCGCAGCAGTTGGTCCTACGCTAGGAGGCTATATAGGCCTCGCTTTTGGTCTGCCATCAGTATTCGTGGGGATGGGGGTTCTGCTAGGATTAGTGGCAGTGGCCCTAGATCGCATTCGTTGGCAGGACGCCCCCTTGAATTAATAGCGCCGCTCATATATTGCTCTGATGTCCGCGCGGGTTAGTGCCACGTAGTTATTGGCGAGTAGGCGCTGCTGCCTGTCGAGCACACTGTCGGTGAAGGTGTCTATTTCCTCGGTGGTCATACCATATTCACGCAGGGCCTTAAGCGGCAGCAAGCGCTCTAGCAGCAGCTCGAGTGCCGACCACGCTTGTGTGGCATCCGTCAGGGCAAGTGAGGTGGCTATCGCCTGTTGCAACACGCCAAGCTGCCCCTTTGGCCGGATACGGTCGTAAGCGCGAAACACCGGCAAAAAGAACTGGTAGTTGGCTTGGCCGTGCGGTACACGGTACTTGCCTCCGAGCGGATACGAGAGCGCATGTACGGCCCCTACTCCGGTGTTGCCGAAGGCGACCCCTGCATAGTTGCTGGCTACAAGTAGCTGCTTAAGCTGACTGCGGCGAGACTCACGTCCATGCTCGGCAATATGACGGTACCCGCCCAGAATCATGCGCAACGCGCTTAAGCTAAAGAGCTCCGTGTAGCTATTTGACCGCGGTGAGACCAATGACTCCGCGGCGTGAATCAGCGCGTCCACCGAGCTGTAGAAGAAGTAATCATATGGCAAGTGGGCGAGCAGTTCCGGAATTAGGACGGCGTGGTCCGCGTAAAATGCATCCCCACCGAGACCAAATTTGGTCTCTTTTTCGTTTACCGCTACGACAGCAAGGTTAGTGACTTCACTGCCGGTGCCACAGGTTGTAGGCACGATAATTAAAGTCTTTTCTTTTATTAGTGGCGCGCGCTTTTCCAGTAGGTCGAGCGTGCTATCTGACCCCGCCAGCGCCAGAAACTTAGCGGTATCGGCAACTGCTCCGCCACCCACCGCGACAATGCGGCGGTAGCCTCGCGGACCGACAGCGCACCTGGCAGTGTCAATTAGGGTGTGGGTGGGTTCACCTTTGCCAAACTGCTCATAAAACAGGATGTCGCAGTCGGAGCCGAGGTCCTTTAGGTACAGGCCATGGACTGACCGGTGTGTAAACACTACGTCACCTGCGCCTATGTTGTACTCCCGCCAAAACTCCCTTACCGTGTCAAAGCTATGCACTTGGGTCGGTAACGCAAACAGCTTCATGCTTCACAGCCCTCCGTAATCCCCGCTATGGCCTTAGCTAACTCCTGCTTGCCGCTAAACACCGCTAGCCGTCCGATCATTATGCGTTGCGCCTGCGGGGAACCCGCGCCGTGCATGGACTCGGTGCGGTAACCCACGGCGCCTGCGCCCAGCGTCAAATTCTCGATTAGGCGCAGAATACGTAAGCGACTCTCGGTGGGAACATGGGGAGCACCCTGCAAATATTTCTCCAGCCACGGCTTGGTAGCAGGGTTCTTTAGGTCGCTCTCGGACGGCATCGTCACCATCAGGCCGCCGGCAATATCCTCGGCCAAGCGAGATATCTCATACGGGAAACGCGTGACGTTTTGCTTGCAGACATTAGCTAGCAGCAAGTCTACCAAGTAGGTGCCGGTAGCAGTGGGGCGCCCTTCGCTAGAACAGGCTAGCCCACAAGCGTAGAGCGTTTCGTTAAGGTGTGTCATTTCAATTAGCTTGTCTTTTATATGGCTGGCGCCACTCACGCCGTTGTACTCGGCAGCGAGCGAGGTCGCTCCGATCAAAACATCGCCCACGCCCACTTTGCATCCGCCATAGCTCTGGCGGTGATAGGCGGCAAACCGTTCTACGAGCGTGCCGGCGAAGTCATACTCGCCGTATAAAAACACGCGGGCCCATGGCACAAACACATCGTCAAACACCACCAAGCACTCCTGCCCACCAAAGCGGGCGTTGCCGACGTCAAGGGTGCCAGCCTCTAGCTTACGCATATCGGAAGCTTGACGGCCGTAGATGTAGATAAGACCGGGGCTATCGGCAGGGACGGCAAACGCCACCGCATACGCGCGGTCGCTAGCTGAGAGCGCCGCGGTGGGCATAACTAGGATTTCGTGCGAGTTAAGCGCGCCGGTCTGGTGTACTTTTGCCCCTCGCACTACTATGCCGTCATGTTGCTCAGCCACTACACGTAGATACATGTCAGGGTCTGTTTGCTGCGACGGAGTCTTGCCGCGGTCGCCTTTAGGGTCGGTCATGGCACCATCCACTGTCCAGTCCTCTGCCTGCATTTGCTTTAACCACGCCCGAAAACGCTGATGGTACACAGTGCCATGCGCGCAGTCAACTTCGAAAGTCGTGCTGTCAACAGCGTTAATGGCATCCATGCCTACGCAACGTTGGAAACATGCGGCTGTTTTTTGACCTAAGAGGCGGAGCATCTTTACCTTGGCGACGAGGTCCTCCGCGCTCTGGTGCAGATGACAAAAGCGGCTTATTGTCTCGCCTGTTAGACTCGAACGCGTCGTGAGCAAAGCGGCATAATTTTGGTCATGCGCTAGCTCATATGTGAGGGAAACAGCATTAAGCGATGGTTTCACCAGCGGATGGTCTACTGTATTTTCTACTCGGTCTCCCATTATGAACGCCGTGCAGTTCATTTTGCGCAGTGAGGCAACGTACTCCGTCGCCGTTTTTAGCGGCACTGTATATACTCCCCCATTCAAAAGCGAGACCCCCGGCCATCCGCCAGAGGTCACGTCATTATTGCACTCTGACCGAAAGCATCTTGTCGCCCTGTTCGATCCGATCGACGAGGTCCACGTTGTCGATGACCTTGCCAAACACTGTGTGTACTCCATTGAGATGTGGCTGCGGTTGACGCACGACAAAGAATTGGCTGCCGCCGGTGTCTTTGCCGGCGTGGGCCATACTCAAGGCCCCGCGCACGTGTAAATGGGGGTTGCCTGCGGTTTCACACTTAATTTTGTAGCCGGGGCCGCCTAGTCCTGTGCCGTCCGGGCAGCCGCCTTGGATCACGAAGTTCTTGATGCAGCGGTGAAACGTCAGTCCATCGTAGAAGCCGGAGTTGGCAAGTTTAGTGAAGTTTTCTACCGTGTCCGGTGCCGCCGCGGCGAAAAGCTCGATGGTGAATGTTCCTTTCTCGGTTTCCATGGTGCATATCTTGTTTTCACTCATTTGACATACCTCCTGTCTTACGACAGTTTCGCCGCGCTAGGCCAAACTCCTACAGCTAGAAAATTGACAGGTATCTATCTAGCTCCCATGGGTGCACCGTCGTCTCGTAAAGGTGTTGCTCGGCTTGTTTGGCGGCGATGTAGCGCCCGACGATATGCTCGCCTAGCGTGTCGCGCATCAGCTGGCTTTGGCTAAAGTGACGCAGGGCCTCCGGCAGGTTGCCGGGTAATCCTTCCACACCGGCTACAGAGCGTTCGTGTGCACACATATCATAGATGTTGCGCTCTACCGGCGCAGGCGGCACTAATTGGTCTTTAATCCCCTGTAACCCGGCGCGCAGTACCACCGCAAAGGCGAGGTAGGGGTTACAGCTGGGGTCGGGACTGCGCAGCTCGAGCCTAGTAGCGTTGCCGCGCCGTGCCGGCACGCGGATAAGTGGGCTGCGATTGCGCTCTGACCACGCGATGTACACCGGCGCCTCATATCCCGGCACTAGGCGCTTATATGAGTTGACTAGCGGGTTGGTAATGGCGGTATACTCCGGCACGTACTTAATGAGACCTGCCAGATATTGCATGGCTATGAGGCTTAGCTGACGCGGGGCAGTCGGGTCGTAAAAGGCGTTAGTGCCATTTTGGAAGAGCGACTGGTTAATATGCATACCTGAGCCGGCTTCACCGTATAGGGGCTTGGGCATAAAGGTCGCATGCAACCCATGCTGCATGGCGATAGTGCGCACCACAAGCTTAAATGTGGTAACATTATCTGCGGTGGTGAGCGCAGGTGCATACCTGAAATCTATCTCGTGTTGCCCGGGCGCACACTCATGGTGAGAAGCCTCCACGTGAAAGCCCATCTCTTCTAGGGTCAGGACAATGTCCCTGCGGGCATCTTCGCCGCGGTCAATAGGGGAGAGGTCGAAGTAGCCCCCGCGGTCGTTAGTGATAGTCGTGGGCCGCCCTTCGGCGTCGCGCTTAAAGAGAAAGAACTCGGCCTCAGGCCCCACCTGCATGGTGTAGCCAAGGGCCTCTGCCTCGGCCACGGCACGCTTCAGCGTGCCGCGCGGGCAGCCGCTAAAGGGGGTACCGTCGGTATTGAGAATGTCGCAGATGAGGCGGG
>DBBC01000148.1 GCA_002292025.1 Firmicutes bacterium UBA994 | reverse complement strand
GGTTTGCAGCTTGCGCTCGATGCGGGGCACGTTAGCGAAGAAGCCGAGTGCTTCTTCCACAGTCATGGCGAGTACCTCGGCGATGTTTAGCCCCTTGAAGCGCACTTCGAGCGTCTCGCGGTTGTAGCGCTGGCCCTTACACACTTCACAAGGCACATAGACGTCGGGCAAAAAATGCATTTCAATGCGGATGATGCCGTCGCCCTTACAAGCCTCGCAGCGCCCGCCCTTGGTGTTAAAGCTAAAACGCCCCGGTTTATAGCCGCGCATCTTGGCCTCTTGTGTAGTCGCAAACAACTGGCGTACCAACTCAAAAGTACTGGTATAGGTGGCAGGGTTAGAGCGCGGCGTGCGCCCGATGGGAGACTGGTCAATCTCGATAATCTTATCGACGTGTTCTAATCCGCGCAAGTCGCGATGTGCCCCCGGCCTAGCTTTTGCCCCATTTATCTCTTGCGCTAGACGTTTATACAGAATCTCATTGATGAGCGTACTCTTGCCGGAGCCGGAAACGCCGGTCACGCACACAAACACGCCGAGGGGAATGCGCACGGTGATGTCCTGTAAATTGTTCTCAGTGGCCCCGACAAGCTCTAGCCATTTACAGTTAGGGTCGCGCCTGTGCTTTGGCACTTCGATCTCTAGGCGACCGCTTAAATAGTCGCCCGTAACAGAGGCTGGGTGCGAGCAGATATCTGCCAGTGTGCCTTGGGCAATAATGTGCCCGCCGTGCTCGCCCGCCCCGGGCCCAATGTCGATAATATGGTCGGCTTGGCGCATGGTTTCCTCGTCGTGCTCAACGACCAAAACGGTGTTGCCGATATCCCGCAAGTCCTTTAGCGTTTTTATCAGGCGGGCGTTGTCGCGCTGGTGCAAACCGATGCTTGGTTCATCTAAGATGTACACGACCCCCATCAGGCTCGAGCCAATCTGCGTCGCTAGGCGTATGCGCTGTGCCTCGCCGCCGGAAAGCGTGCCCGCCTTGCGCGCGAGTGTCAGGTAATCTAAGCCTACGTTAATCAGGAACTTAAGCCGCGCCATAATCTCTTTTTGGATCTGTTTGGCGATAAGCTGCTCTTTCTCGCTCAACTCAAGGGCCACAATAAACTCTAGCGTTTCGCGTATATTAAAGGCCGTGACCTCGGCCACGTTGTGTCCGCTAAGCAGCACAGACAGCGCCTCAGGCTTAAGGCGTGCCCCGTTGCAATCCGGGCAAGACCGAGAGCTCATGTAGTTCTCGAGCTCCTCGCGAATGTAATCCGAGGTAGTTTCTTTGTAGTTGCGGTTAATCATAGCCACCACGCCCTTAAAATGCGTGTGGTAGGTGTGAGCGCGCCCGTTACCGGCATCGTAGACGAGGGTTATTTTTTTGCTGGTATCGCCGCCGAGCAGGAGGTCGATTTTGTCGCGCGGCAATTCGTCCAGCGGCACATCCGGGTCTAGGCCAAAGTTTTTGCCTAAGGCGGCGTAAAGCTGCGGATAGTAGTTGCTGCTGCTACCGGCCCACGGTGCCACGGCGCCGTCGTTTAAGGACTTGCGCCAATCGGGAACCACTAGGGCGGGGTCTACTTCTAGGTGCGAGCCTAGTCCCCCGCACGTGGCGCACGCGCCGAAAGGCGAGTTAAACGAAAACAAGCGCGGCGATATCTCGCCAAAGCTAAAACTGCACTCCGTACAGGCTAGGCTAAGGCTGTAGAGAGTATCCGCGCCGTCTACCGGAGCAATGATTACCAACCCACCGGCGAGACCTGTAGCCGTTTCGATGGAGTCGGCTAAGCGTGAGCCAATATCCCCCCGCAGCACCAGCCTGTCCACAACTACTTCGATATTGTGCGCTTTAGTCTTTTCCAGTTCTATGTTTTCGCTGAGCTCCTTAATTTCGCCGTCAACGCGCGCGCGCACATAGCCTGCACGACTCAGTTCGTCCAGCGTTTTAACGTGTTCACCCTTTTTCCCACGAATAACAGGGGCCAGCACCAACACCCGCGTGCCTTCCGGCAATTGCAGCACTTGGTCTACGATTTGGTCCACGGTCTGCTGGGCAATGGGGATGCGGCAATGCGGGCAGTATGGTCTCCCCACGCGAGCAAACAGCAGGCGCAGGTAGTCGTAGACCTCGGTCACCGTGCCCACGGTAGAGCGCGGGTTGCGGCTGGTTGTCCGCTGATCAATGGATATAGCGGGCGAAAGCCCCTCGATGTAGTCTACGTCCGGTTTATCCATGCGGCCGAGAAATTGGCGCGCGTAGGCGGACAGAGATTCGACGTAGCGCCGCTGCCCTTCCGCGTATATCGTATCAAAGGCCAGCGAGGACTTGCCTGAACCGCTGAGCCCGGTGATTACAACAAGCCGGTCGCGCGGTATGTCCACGTCGATGTTCTTTAGATTATGCTGGCGCGCGCCGCGCACTGAGATATACTTTTGCACCTAGTCTCGCTGCCTCCCCCTAGGAAGCAAAAGGGACGGAGCCTTTTGCTTCACTCACCCGAAGCAAAAGGGACGGAGCCTTTTGCTTCACTCACCCGAAGCTTCGCACAAGCGTCTGTAATAGCCCCCAAGGTTGAATAGCTCATCATGAGTTCCCTGCTCCACTATCTGACCTGCGGCGACAACAAAGATTGTGTCAGCCTGTCTGGCCGTAGATAGACGGTGCGCTATAAGCAGGGTGGTGCGGTCTTTCATTAAACCATGGAGTGCGTCCCACACCAGTTCTTCCGATTCAGTGTCGATGCTGGAGGTGGCTTCATCCAGCAACAGGATCGGGGCGTCTTTAAGCAAGGCCCGAGCTATGGCAATGCGTTGCCGCTGCCCTCCGGAAAGCTGGACTCCGCGCTCTCCTACCTCGGTATTATACCCCAGCGGGAATGAAGAAACAAAGTCATGGGCATTGGCAGCCTTGGCAGCTGCGATAACTTTCTCCTCACTGACATCCGCACTCCCACAAGCAATGGTATCATGGATCGCTCCTGAGAAGAGCCAAGCATCTTGGACGACTA
>DBBC01000092.1 GCA_002292025.1 Firmicutes bacterium UBA994 | reverse complement strand
TGCCCTGATATAGGCATACGCCCTGACGATGATGCTAAAATTGCCGTAGTAGAGCTTTACCCGCCCGATAGTCTCCGGGATGTTGTAGTTAAAGAAGTACTGCTTCCCGTCAAAATCTACCAGCGGCACCGGCAGGTATTTCACCAGCCGCTCTTTCACCCCTACGGGGCCGGAACCGGGACCGCCACCGCCGTGTGGCGTGGAGAAAGTCTTATGCAGGTTGTAGTGTACCACGTCAAAGCCGGTGTCTCCGGGCCGGGCATAACCCATGATGGCGTTAGCGTTAGCCCCATCATAGTAGAGGAGCCCGCCCTTTTTGTGCACTATGTCGGCGATGACACAAATGTTCTCATCGAACACCCCGAGGGTGTTCGGGTTGGTGAGCATCAGGCAGGATACGGACTCGTCCATCGTTTGCCGCAGCGCCTCTATGTCCACGCCTCCCCGGGCGTCTGACTTAATTTCCACCGTCTCCATGCCCACCATCGCTGCCGTGGCTGGGTTAGTGCCGTGTGATGAATCCGGCAAAATGACCTTAGTCCGCCGCTCACCGCGGGCTTGGTGGTAGGCCTTAATCATCAAGAGGCCCGTCAATTCGCCGTGGGCTCCTGCCGCTGGGTGCAATGTGACTCGCGCCATGCCGCTGATCTCGCACAGATAACGCTCGATGTCGTACAGCAGCTGCAGCGCGCCTTGTGCCATGGACGCAGGCACATACGGATGTAAATTGGCAAATCCCGGCAGTCCGGCTACCACCTCGTTTATCTTGGGGTTGTACTTCATGGTGCACGAACCCAGTGGGTAAAATCCGATATCCACCCCGTGGTTCAGCTGGGAAAGCTTCGTAAAATGCCGTACGACGTCGACTTCGCTAACCTCTGGCAGTTCCGCCGGAGTTTGGCGCAGTTCACCGGCGGGCAATAAGCTTCCCAAGTCCTGCTCCGGAACGTCTAGGGCAGGCAGGGAATACGCTTGCCGCCCGACCGAACTGAGCTCAAAAATAAGTGGCTGCAGCCTTTTCATGCTAACCCCTCCAATCCGCTTACCAGTGCATCTATTTGACGGCGGTTACGCTTCTCGGTCACGGAGATAAGCAGGGCGTCTTCTAGCTCGGGATAATCATTACCCAAGGCATATCCGGCGATGATCTTTTCCTTAAGGAGTTCGTTCAGCACAGTGCCGGTGCCCACTTTACAGCGCACGGCAAATTCCTTGAAGTGAGGAGCACTGAAAGCCTGTTTATACCCAGGCAGGGCGCTGATGCGGTCCTTGGTATAGGCAGCCTTTTGCAGGCAGTGGCGCCCTAAGTCCTGAATACCTTGCTTGCCAAGCCACGACAAATACACCGTCGCGGCTAATGCGCAAAGGGCTTGATTAGAGCAGATATTTGAAGTCGCCTTTTCGCGACGGATGTGCTGCTCTCGCGTCTGCAATGTCAGCACAAAGCCGCGTTGGCTCCTAACATCGGTTGTAGCGCCAACAACCCTGCCGGGGATGCGCCGCATCAATTTCTCTGTCACAGCAAAAAATCCTAGGTATGGCCCGCCAAATGAAAGCGGGATGCCAAGTGATTGTCCTTCACCCACCACGATGTCTGCGCCGTAGCTGGCAGGTGCGCGCAGGATGCCTAAGCTTAGAGGGTCAACTGCCACCACGAATAATGCCCCATTTTTGTGGGCAATCTCCCCAATGGTCTGCACATCTTCAATGCATCCAAAGAAATTAGGTTGCTGCGCCAGCACACAGCCGGCACCAGGCATATGGCCAGCTAAAGCTGCAGCATCAATCTGACCGCTTTCTTTTTGGAAGTCCACCTCCACCACTTCCAAATCACCGCCGCGAGCATAAGTCTGGATAACCGCCCGGTATTCAGGGTGTACTGAGCGCGCCACCACAATTTTGCTGCGGCGAGTCACACCGCAGGCAATCATGGCTGCTTCAGCCATGGCCGTTGCCCCGTCGTACATGGAGGCGTTGGAAATATCCATGCCGGTAAGCTCACAGATCATGGTCTGGTACTCGAAAATGGATTGCAGCACTGCCTGGCTTACTTCCGGCTGATAGGCCGTGTAGGCTGTGTAAAACTCAGACCTCCCCAACACATGCCCTACCACAGCCGGGATGTAGTGATCGTATGCCCCGGCGCCCAGAAAAGATACGTACTCATGAAAATTAGCGTTAGCACCGGCCAGATCAAGCATATGCGAGTACAGTTCCGCTTCGCTCATCGCCGGCGGTAAGTCAAAGCCCCGTTTTTGGCGCACGGCTGCGGGGATATCCGCAAACAGCTCTTCTATTGAACGCACGCCAACGGTCTCTAGCATTCTCCGCCGGTCCTGGTCACTGTTCGGGATGTAGTTCATTACTGTCCCCCCTCTCTAATAGTGCTTTGTAGGCATCAGCACTCATCAGTCCTTCCAGTTCAGAGGGGTTTGCGACCTCTAGCACCATCATCCAGCCTTCACCATGTGGGTCTTTGTTGATTAAGTCGGGTTCATCTAGCAGTCTTTCGTTTACGCGCACGACGACACCGCCAACCGGGGAATAACAGTCGGATACTGCCTTGACAGACTCCACCACGCCATAGACTTCACCTTGCTTGATAGTTCTGCCCACCTCGGCCAGTTCCACGAATACGATGTCCCCCAGCTGGTCCTGTGCATAGTGCGTCAGCCCTACATGAGCTTCTTTGCCTTTGACATTGACATACTCGTGGTCCTTGGTGTACTTAAACTCGATCTGATACGTCATTTACTTGCCCTCCCTTCGGTAGAATGGGGTCCTAATCACGCGTGCGGGAACACTCTTGCCTCGTATCTCCACTTCGATCTCCGTACCAAGAGCACGATGTTCCGGTGACACAAAACCAAGCCCTAAGTTTTTGTCAAGACTAGGTGCGTATGACCCGGTAGTGACATAACCGGTCCTTTGCGCACCGGCATACAGGGGATAGCCTGTGCGTGGGATACCTCTGCCCAACATTTCAAAGCCTACCAGACGCAAAGACGGACCGAGTTCACGCTGGCGCAGTAAGGCCTCACGCCCGATAAAGTCACCTTTGCCAAAAGCCACAAACTTGCCCAGCCCGACCTCTAGCGGGCCGCGCTGGTCGTCGAGCTCTTGGCCATACAAGGGCATAGATGCCTCAAAGCGCAAGGTATCCCGGCACCCCAGACCCGCAGGCACCAGTCCATGTTCATCGCCCGCTGCCATCAGCGCTTCCCAAAGTTTAGCGGCTTCATCCGGGTCACAGTACAGTTCAAAACCATCTTCCCCGGTATATCCGCTGCGCGAAACCATGCACTTAACACCGCCCACGCTCACCTGCTCTGCCAAGTGATAGTACCGAATGCCGACCAAATCGAACTCGGTGAGCTTAGAAAGGATGGGCTGAGAATTAGGCCCTTGCACTGCCACCTCAGCCACTTCTGCAGAAACATTCTTAACCGATACTTGGCTGAAGCGTTGGGCGAGGCCCACTAGCCAATTATAGTCTTTTTCTGTGTTGGCCGCGTTGACGACGAGCAGGTAGCGCTCGGGCCCTAGGCAATACACCAAGAGATCGTCTACCACTCCGCCTTGCTCGTTACACATAGGAGAATAGAGCACTCTGCCCGTATAACCTTGGCTGATATCACTGGTGAGAGCTAACTGCAGCAATGCCAGGCTGTCGGGCCCCTCCACCGTTAGTTCCCCCATATTCGACACGTCAAACAGGCCGGCCTTTGTACGCACAGCGCGATGCTCCTCAATGATACCGGTAAACTGGACCGGCAGTGCCCAACCCGCAAAGTCGATGATCTTGCCACCATATTTGAGATGCGTGGCGTAGAGCGGGGTTCGCTTTAAATTGTCTAAATTATCCACAAACGCACCTCCTCCTTGATTATTTTTCCCCTGCCCTTTCGTGCTCGAAGAACAGACCTTTCCCTTCACCATTACACAAAGAGATGAACTACTTATCCGTAGGTATTATTCTCGCTATGAGCAGCTTTTCCTGCTTGCTCGCGCAAAGTATCTCATCTCCGGCGTGCTCCTTTTAATTGCTAGCCTTCCGCCCTAGCGCTAAGCCCAGCAAATGGTCTACCAGCTGTATATAAGACACTCCGGCGGCTAGGGCGGACTTGGGATAATCGCTATACCCCGGCTCAAGCCCAGGCAGTGTATTCACATCGATGACGTACGGCGTGCCCGTACTATCCACGCGCACATCAATACGCGCATAATCCCGGCATTCTAACGCCTTGAAGGCTCCCAAAACGACGTTTTCGATGCGCGATAAGAGCTCCGGCTCAATACTTACAGGACAGTGCGTTTGCACTGCATCCCTAGATTTTACGGTGTGACTGTAGAACCCTTCGCTCGCTTTAAATAAAATTTCCACCGGCGGCAGAATACGGGGCTTGGGGCCGCCTAACACGCTAACGGTGAACTCCCTGCCCACGACAAACTCCTCTACTAGAGCCGGCTGCCCAAACTGCCGGATAACGTATTCAGCTGCCGCCCTAACTTCCTTTGGGCACCCAGCCACGCTCTTATCTGAGATGCCCATACTAGACCCTTCATGCTCCGGCTTGATAATGACCGGATAAACGAGACCTTCAGGCAACATCGCCCCCGCCTCACTTATGACAGCAAACCTAGGAGTCGGGACCCCGTGGTGCAATAACACCTTCTTGGTCAGGGGCTTGTACAGCGCTAGCGTATGTGCTAATTGACTACTGCCGGTAAATGGGATCTTCGATAGCTCTAACATGCCGGCTACCTGCGGTTGACTGGACTTATCGTTAATACCTGTGCAATTGTTAAAGATGACATCCGGACGCTCCTTAGATAGCCTAGTGAGGAGATTGAAGTCACCGGGAATAAGATAGACTTCATGTCCTAACTCCTCAAGCGTCTGCCTTAGCGCTGTATTGGTCCTGTTCAGTTGCTCTGTTCCGTGCGGGTTGGCGATGCAGTCGGAGTCGGGCGCTTCTACTGTGTACACTACTGCCACGCGTAGGCGCATTAGATCAGCTCCCTTTTTGTTATGTACAGCAATACTTCTAGCAAGGCATAATGTTTCCTGCCTACGCCTTAGGGATATTGAGGAGCAAAAGCATGTTTCTTTGACAATTCGCACATTTGATGGTATAAATAACATGGTACAGGCGCACGCTACTAAATTACGCTAGGGTGCATTTTCTACACCAAAATGGAGGAGGAGAAGCAAAATGGCAGCCTCTACTGTAGTAGCACGCACATCAAGAACGCGCTCTAAGCCGGTTAAGCAAGACCTGCCGAGAATAGCGGTGCTTGGAGCAGGTCACGGCGGACAGGGCATGGCTGGGCACTTGGGACTGATGGGTTGTGAAGTAGCTCTCTACAACCGCAGCGCCATCCGCATCGCACCTATCGCACTGGCTAAGAGCATCGAGCTTACGGGGCAGGTAGAAGGCTTTGGCCCTCTCAAGTTGGTCACCACGGACATGGAGTTGGCCATAAGAGATGTGGAGTTAATTATGGTAGTCGTGCCCGCAAACGGCCATGCTTCGATGGCAGAAGCATGCGCACCTTACCTAAAAGATGGGCAAATAGTAGTTCTTAATCCAGGGCGTACAGGCGGAGCGCTGGAGTTCTTTAACATTATCCGTCAGCACGGGTGCACGGCAGATGTTATAGTCTCAGAAGCTTCGACTTTGATCTATGCCTGTCGCATGCTTAACCCGGCCAAAGTCCACATCTTTGGCATCAAGAACATGATCCCTGTGGCGGCTATCCCCAGCTATCGCACCCCAGAGGTTATTAAAAAGCTCAATGTCATCTACCCCCAGTTCGTACCGGGTGATAATGTGCTCAAGACTAGCCTAGATAACATTGGCGCCATCTTTCACCCCGGGCTGACTATTCTTAACGCCGGGCGCATTGAGACGACGCACGGCGATTTCGAGTTCTACATGGATGGCGCGACCCCGTCTGTGGCTCGCGTTTTGGAAGCCATGGACAAAGAGCGGGTCGCGGTGGCAGCAGCTCTCGGCATACGCGCCATGACCTCTAGGGAATGGTTGTACATCGCCTATGATGCCGCAGGCAGAACTTTGTACGAAGCTATGCAGGCCAACATAGGGTACAAAGGCATTAATGCGCCGCCGACGACGCTGATGCGCTATATCACCGAGGATGTGCCGATGAGCCTAGTTCCTATATCTTCACTTGGACACCACCTCAATGTTGATACTCCCGTCATCGACGCCATGATCCAGCTTGCCAGCCTCATTCACGAGACAGACTATTGGGCAGAGGGGCGCACCGTAGAGACTATGGGTCTGGCGGCGCTCTCTGTAAAGCAAATCCGCAAGCTCGTGTTGGAGGGCAAAATTGATGCCTAAGAAAATTCTAGGCGCGGCCCTAGGGAACTGCGTCCACATCGCGGGCGTGTTTTCCTTTCTGCGCTTGGCTGAAGAAGCGGGCCATTCCGCTCATTTTCTTGGGCCTGCCACTTCCATTGGCTCCATCATCGCCGCCAGTCTCGAATGGCGCCCAGACGTGATTGCGGTGAGCTACCGTCTGACGCCCGAGGTGGCCAAGACTTTGCTGGGCGAGCTTAAAGGAGCCTTGACAGAGGCGGGTCTATCTGGCGTCGAGCTTATCTTCGGCGGCACACCCCCCGTAGCTCTGGTGGCCAAAGAAACCGGCATGTTTGCACGCATCTTTGCGGGTGACGACGGCCCGTCTGATGCCCTTAGCTACCTCCGCCAAGAAGCCACAGGCGACAAACGCGCCATGCCACCGCAGACTCTGCTGGAACGCACCCACGCTCAAGCTCCTTATCCCTTACTCAGACACCATTTTGGTTTGCCGGACCTTAAGGCGACAATTGAGGGCGTACGGCAAATAGCAGAGGCGAAAGTGCTCGACATCATTTCGCTGGGGCCGGACCAAAACGCCCAGTTCGCTTTTTTTCGCCCCGAGGAGATGGACCCGCTCCAACATGGGGCGGGCGGTGTACCCGTGCGCACCCGCCATGACATGGAGAATATCTACGCAGCGTCCCGCACCGGTAATTACCCCCTGCTGCGATGTTACTCAGGCACGCGCGACCTGCTAAAATGGGCGGAAATGAATCAAGCGGCCATTAACAACGCATGGGCGGCAGTGCCTCTGTGCTGGTACAACGCCCTTGACGGCAGGTCTGACCGTCCACCGCTGGAAAGCATACCGGAGAACCTAGAGGTAATGGCATGGCATGCGGAGCGCAACATCCCCGTGGAGGTAAACGAGGCACATCACTGGAGCTTACGCGAAGCGCCTGACACTGTGGCAGTTGTCGCCGCCTATCTTGCGGCTCTAAACGCCAAACACCAGGGAGTACGCACCTACGTGGCCCAATATATGTTTAACACCCCTTACGGGACCTCATACACAGCTGACCTTGCCAAAATGATGGCGAAGAGGGAGCTCATTGAGTCTCTCCATGACGACAACTTCACATCCGTACGCCAAGTGCGCACGGGGCTAATGAGCCTATCCGCCAACATGGAAGTGGCCAAGGGCCAGCTGGCTTCTTCCATTGCATTGGCGCTTACCCTTAAGCCGCACATTGTTCACGTGCTGGGGTATTCTGAGGCAAATTTTGCTGCTACACCCGCGGTAGTTATAGAAAGCTGTAATATCATTCATGGAGTGGTTCGCAGTCGCCTCTATAACTCGCCCGATGCCGGCCTTGATCCTCGTGTCATTGCTAGGCGCGACTTACTGTTATCCGAGGCTAGGTACTTGCTTCAAGCCATTTCTGACCTAAGCATGCAGCCCGACCCGCTAACTAACCCGACTGTAATCGCTAGAGCTATTGAGCTTGGGCTCTTAGACGCCCCGCATCTTAAGGGCAATCGCTATGCTCGTGGGGTAGTCAAAACACTAATGCTGGACGGGGCATGTGTAGCGGTGGACAGACAAGGCCATCCCCTGATGGAAGCGAATCGAATCAAGAGCTTACTGGAGCATTATAGTCATGAGCCTAGCCCTGCTCGTTGACATCGGCAGCACCTTCACCAAAGCAACCCTCGTCGACCTTAGCACAGGACGTCTGGCGGGTCGGGCGCAAGCTCCTACCTCGGTCGACATGGGGATACAGTACGGGCTGCGTAACGCGGAAAATGCAGTGCTGACACAGGCGCAAGCGACACCCGCACGGGTGTCGCTGCGTCTTGCCGCTTCAAGCGCAGCCGGGGGGCTGCGCATGGTCACCGTAGGATTAGTACCGGAACTCACCGCCGAGGCAGCTAACCTAGCCGCTTTAGGGGCGGGTGCGAGAGTGCTCGCAGCATATGCCTATAGGCTTTCAGGCAAGGATATAGCGCGGATTGCAGCAGCTAGCCCCGACATCCTTTTGCTCTGCGGCGGCACAAACGGTGGCGATACCGAGACTGTCTTATATAACGCCGCACAAATAGCTCGTGCGCCGCTGTCTTGCCCTGTAGTGTTTGCAGGCAACAAGAACGCAGCTGACGAAATATTAGATATGCTAAATGCAGCAAACATCCATGCTGTTATTAGTGATAATGTGATGCCCGAACTCGGCCGGTTACAGGTTGACAGCGCCCGCTGTGCAATTCGCGACCTATTCTTGCAAAACGTAGTCAAGGGGAAAGGCCTATCGGCAGTCAGGCAATGGGCTGACAGCGAGATTGGTCCGACCCCGGTAGCAGTCCAGATGGGGGTGCAGCTCGCCCAGTCACTGCTTGGAGCAGAGCCATTGATCGCGTTTGATGTTGGCGGCGCGACCACAGACGTCTACTCCATAGGTGGCGAGACAGCTAAACAAGGGGCTTACCTCCAAGGACTCCCAAGGCCCAAGCTAATGCGCACAGTCGAGGGCGACCTTGGTCTCCGCGTTTCCTTGCCGTCATTGATGTCGGCAGCAACCCCCGAGCAACTGTTGTCACGCAGTATTGACGTGGTATCACTAGACCAGTGGATAGCGAACCCAGAGACACAGACAAGCTCCCACTTGCCTGCATCCGTTGATGATGCACTAGCCAGTCTCTGCGTTGAACTCGCGGCGGTGCGACATGTGGGCACCCTTGAATTGTTGCCCACCCCTATGGGTTACACAGGCATTCAGCGCGGCAAGGACCTCTCCCAAGCTCAATATGTTATCGGAACGGGAGGCGTGCTGGCGCGCGCAGAAGACATAGCGAGTGTGCTGACTGCCTGTCGCGCCTCCCAAAAGTACCCCCTCTCCCTCTTGCCGCACAACCCGCAAGCGCTGCGGGACAGGAACTATGTGCTCTATGCCGCCGGCTTGCTGTCTAATCGTTACCCCAACGCGGCACGAACACTCCTGCTGGAATCACTCGGCTGAGGAGCTGGGGAAGAACAGAAAACTACTTGATATAGGTCGCCTGTTTGGCGATATCTTTTAGTACAGCTTCTTTGCGCTCGG
>DBBC01000070.1 GCA_002292025.1 Firmicutes bacterium UBA994 | reverse complement strand
CGTCCCTAATGCTTCACGGGGAAGACGAGGAGTAGGAGTTTGGCCAGCATGATGAAGATGCCGATAACGGCCAGCATTACGGGGAGTCCAATGGCGGCTATCTCTAGGGCTAGGCCCAGTGAAGGCGTCATAATAGTATTCCTCGCTCTCTTTTATGATCCCAAGACGACTTTGATGATGGCGATGACCACAACGCCGGCCACCACCGAACACAACTGGCCCGAGATATTGACGGCCATAGCCTGCATCAGTAAATAATTCTGTTTGTCTTCCGCCAAGGCCATCTTGGCCACTACCCTGCCCGCCATGGGAAAGGCCGAGATGCCTGCCGCGCCGATCATCGGGTTAATTTTCGTTTTAAGTACAAGGTTCATGAGTTTGGCGATGATGATGCCGCCCGCGGTGGCAAATATCATAGCCAGCAGACCTAGAGCCATGACCCCGAGTGAGGACAAGTTCAAAAAGTTCTCTGCGGTCATGGCGCCGCCAATGGTTAAGCCCAGCAGGAGGGTGACGATGTTAATGAGCTCATTTTGTGCGGACTGACTAAGGCGCTCGGTGACGCCGCACTCCCGCAGGAAATTGCCCAGCATCAAAAAGCCTACCAGCGGCACGGCAACCGGAGCTAAAACACCTGCGACTAGGACTACGAGTATAGGAAAGACTAGACGAGCGGTGGGCGAGGCTTCAGGCCCGTCTACGTAGGCCATGCGAATTTGCCGCTCTTCTTTTGTGGTCAGGGCCTTGATAATCGGCGGCATAATCAGAGGCGTTAGTGCCATGTACGAGTAAGCGGCCAGCGCCAGTGCGGGCAGTATTTCACGCGCATACAGCGAAGCCACATACAGTGTCGTTGGGCCGTCGGCAGTGCCTAAGATGCCGATAGCAGTAGCGTGGGCGATGGGGAAGCCTAGCAGGGTGGCTACAATAATCGTCAAGAAGATGCCAGTTTGCGCGGCTGCACCGAGCAGCATGACCTCAGGCCGACGCAAAAGCGGGCCAAAGTCACACATCGCGCCTACACCCACAAAGATCAGGATGGGGAATAACTCCGTCAGCACCCCGACCTCCAGCAAAAGTGTAAGCGGACCGCCCTCGCCTATGGCACCGGAGAAGGGGATGTTGGCCATAATTGAGCCGAAACCTATCGGTACCAGCAAGAGCGGCTCATAGTTTTTCGCTACCGCAAGGTATATAAGACAGAGTCCCAGCCCCCACATCACTAGGTGTTGCCACGAAACTCCGCCTACCCCCGCAAACAGCCCTCGTAATACTTCCGCCAATCGAACACCGCCGCCTTTCTATGTTTCTTACTCTTCTAGGAACAGTTCGTCCCCGGACAGAGCGGGAGCTTTTCCCTTGCTCGCCCGGCAAGGTCGTTGTTAAGCATCGACTTCGGCTGATACCTGCACGCCAAGCACCTTTTCTGCCCAAGTAATGGCTTGTTCCGGTTGCTCGGTCGTAATCAATATGTGCCCTATCTTGCGGCGTGCCACCGGTGCGCCGCTTTTGCCGTAGAGGTGGACCTTTACCTCGGGGGGCAAGGTGACAAAATGCTCCATCAGGCCCGCCATATGCTCGCCGAGGATATTCACCATGACGACAGGATAAAGTAGCGTGGTAGGAGCGAGCGGCAGGCCACACACCGCGCGCACAAACTGCTCAAACTGCGACGTGTAGCACGCCCCAAGCGTATAGTGCCCAGAATTGTGCGGACGCGGTGCCAGTTCGTTTACTATTATACCTTGGGCTGTGACAAACATCTCTACCGCCAGCAAGCCTACCACCCCGAGGGACTCGGCAATGCGTACACCAAGCGCCGTGGCCTGCAGAGAAAGCTGTGACGAAAGACGCGCCGGAACTACTGTGGTGTGCAAGATGTTGCCGCGGTGGACGTTTTGCCCTATCGGAAAGGCGGCTGCTTCTCCATCAGCACGGCGCGCCACAATTACGGACACTTCGCCCTCTAGTGACAAGAACTTCTCCACCACTGACTGATCGCTTACGTTTACCTCTGTTAAGTCAGCCGGAGACTTAATTACAGCCTGCCCTTTACCGTCATAGCCTCCGATGGCCGATTTAAGCACCACGGGATACCCTAAGGCGGTAGCAGCCGCCGCAAGTTCTTCGCTATTTTCTACCACGCGGTAGGGTACGACCGGGAAGCCGTTATGTACAAGATGCGCCTTTTCGGCAACGCGATTTTGGGTTATCTCCAGCAGACGACTGCCCTGCGGTACACAAAACTCCTGCTCCAGCTGAGCTACTACCGCGGCACTGATATTCTCAAACTCGTAGACTATTACATCGCTGTGTGCGGCCAGCTCGCGTGCAGCCTTGTAGTCATCAAAGGAACCGACGATTTGATGGTCGCAGACTTGACCACAAGGCGAGCCTGGTTGTGGGTCAAGACAAATCACACGATAGCCCATTTGCTTGGCGGCCATGGCTGTCATCCGCCCGAGCTGTCCACCACCTAAGATGCCGATTGTCGCGGGGGGGAGTATGGCACGCAATTTTGTCGTCATGGCAACAACTCCACCTCGGCGGCGAGCACTTGCGCGCGCTGCTCCGCGCGTCTAGCGGTGAGCTTCTCTAAGAGGGTGGCATCCTCTAGGGCTAGCATTTGGCAAGCCAAAAGCGCTGCATTTTTGGCACCTGCCGCACCTACGGCTACGGTGGCGACCGGCACGCCGGCGGGCATCTGCACA
>DBBC01000081.1 GCA_002292025.1 Firmicutes bacterium UBA994 | reverse complement strand
GGCTTTCCCTTTAACAGATAGCCGGGTGCAGGTTACCGGCCTTAGGCTGGCGCCAAAAGTAGCTGACGCTCAAGTCGCATTTCCTGCCACTGCGGGTGGCGTGCAGCTAACTGCCGACACTGCCGCGCCGACAGGCAATGACGCTAAAGCGGCTTTCCCTTTAACAGATAATCGGGTGCAGCTCACCGGCCCTAGGCCCGCACCGGGGGGAGTAAGTGCCGTTCAAGGACAAGCAGACCCCTATGTCACAACCGCGGTTGTCGCTGGTTCCGGCGGCAAGGGGTTAAGTAGTGGGAGCGAGGGAACTAAACAGGGAGCTGTAGAAGCGGAAACTGTGCCGACGTCGCGCAGCAGTGCTACGGCACCCGCTCGCTCGCCGATGCAGCCGGGAACAGCCGTGCCCGCCCTTACCGGCACACGTATCAGTCCTCCGGTTCCTATAGCTGAAGCCTCCCTTAGTGCTTTACGTATGGAAATCATCTCCTTTGTGCAAAGTCCCAACCGCCCGCAAGTGACGCTAGAGATTCACCCGCCGGAGTACGGACGCGTCTTGGTGAGTGCCGAGATGGGGCAAGAGGGGAGCGTCACGGTGCGCCTGATAGTGGAAAGCAGTGCCGTCAGAGAACAGGTGCTAGCGCACCTACAGCGATCCCCGCTCCCTGCCGACGTAGAGGTAATGACCTTTGAGGAGTATCGCGAGTGGGGTGAGCCGAGTAGTCGACATGAACGCGAGCAGCCCAAACATCAGCCCAATCCCGAACAGCGGGACAAATCTGCTACCGAGTTTAAGGTTTAGGAGGCGAGGAAGTGAAAATTCAGGCCGCGCAGCAAATGGCGCAATCCCCGCAGACTACACCAGCTGCTTCATTTGGCGGGGAGCTAGGCAAAGACGCTTTTCTTAAGATCTTGTTAGCCCAAATGCGCAACCAAGACCCGCTCAAACCGGCCGACAGCACCGCCATGATCGCTCAGCTGGCTCAGTTCAGCAGTTTGGAACAAATGCAAAACCTCAACAACAAGATTGACCAGCTACTGGGAGTGCAGCTGCTAGGTGAGCTTAGCGGGCTGGTGGGGCAAGTGGTGACCTTTAGTGGGGAGAACGACGAAGTTTTGCAAGGCACAGTGCAGTCACTTATTTGGAACGGAAACCGGAGCCAGTTACGCGTCAACGACACATTAGTGCCGATAGGACGTTTGCTGGAAGTAAAGGGGGGGCAACCACGTGCTTAGATCTTTGTACTCGGCGATATCGGGTATGCGCAGCAAGCAGACCAAGCTCGATGTTATCGCCAATAACGTCGCCAATGTGAACACGACAGGGTTTAAGAGTAGTCGCGTTAAGTTCCACGACATGCTAAGCCAAACCATTAGGAGCGCCTCCGCCCCTGTCGGCGGGCGAGCAGGCACAAATCCCGCGCAGGTTGGACTGGGGGTAGCTGTGGGCGGGATTGATACCAGCCACACACAAGGTGCGCTCCAAGCCACCGGGCGCATTTCTGATTTAGCTATTCAGGGCAGCGGGTTCTTTATGTTGGCCGACGGACCGCGCGCCTTGTTTACTCGGGACGGAGCGTTTTCTCTCTCGCTTGCGCGTGAGCTCGTTAACTCCGCCACAGGCTTTCGGGTCCAAGGCTGGATGGCAGATGCGACAGGCGCTATTTCCACGACCGCGCCGCCTACCGCCATGCAGATTCCCTTAGGCGAGTCTGTAATCACACAGGCTACAACGCGCGCCGAGTTTTCGGGCAATCTGAACAACAGCCCCCCGGCCGGGCCACCGGCCTATGCCCACACCAACACCATCACCGTGTTTGATTCTAAGGGCGAAGCCCATCAGTTAAGGGTCACCTTTACCCGCACCGGCCCGAATGCCTGGTCGTATACGGTGGCTTCCACGGCCACCCCTCCTTTAACGATTACCCCTACCGCCCCCGCGACCCTAAGTTTTGACACCAGCGGGGTAGTCACGCCAGCCACGGCGCAAAGCGGCGCTTTTACTGTTACGGTCCCAGGTGCGGCTAATATTGCGCTGACGCTTGATTTTAGCTCCATGTCGCAGGTGGCGGGGGAAAGCACCGCGGTGATGCGCTTCCAAAATGGGTTTGCCCCCGGCGAACTCCTGTCCTTTATTATCGGGCGCGGCGGGGTTATTACCGGCACATACTCTAATGGGCTGGTGCGCGATATCGGCCAAGTAGCTTTGGCGTATTTTGGCAATCCGGAGGCTCTGCTAAAAGAAGGCGGCAACTTTTACGCCGTTTCGCCTAACTCGGGCGAACCTTTGATTGGCGTTGCGGCCACGGGAGGTCGCGGCACGATTGAAGTAGGCATGCTGGAGATGTCAAACGTGGATTTAGCAACGGAATTCACCGAGATGATTTCCACCAGCCGAGCTTTCCAAGCCAACTCCCGCACAGTAAGCACTTCTGACGAAATGTTACAGGAGCTCATCCAGCTTAAGCGATAGGGGGGACTATGATGCGTAAACCAGGGCCCATCACACCCGTCATTATCTTTGGTGGGCTGGCGGCTATTGTCTGGGCCATGATGTCCGGCGGTGGCGCGGGCGTATTCGTCAACGTTCCTTCTTTCCTCATCACCGTGGTCGGTTCTTTTGCCGCCTTAATGATCAACTACACTTGGGAAGATGCGCGCGACTCATACCACGACGTGCGTCGCTTGTTCAAGCAGGTTCCTCCTGACCCCATGGAGACGATCAAGAAGTTTGGCGAGCTGTCCACACGGGCGCGGCGGGAAGGTCTGTTGGTGCTGGAAGACGAAGTCCCGCAGATGGACCCCTTCTTGGGTAAAGGCATGCAGATGGTAATTGATGGCATGGACCCTACCGTCGTGGCCAAGGTGCTGGAGACAGAGCTGGTACAGGAAGAAAGTCGCCACTCTGTAGCGGCCAATATGCTGGCCACGTGGGGGAATCTCGCCCCCGGCTTTGGCATGATTGGCACGTTGATCGGGCTGGTGCTAATGCTTAACGCTCTAGATGACCCTGCGACGATCGGTCCATCCATGGCCGTGGCTCTGGTCACCACACTTTACGGTGCGTTTATGGCCAACTTCCTGTTGACGCCTCTCGCCGGCAAGGTGATGCTTAAGAGTCGTCAAGTGCTCTTATACCGCGAAATGGTCATCGAGGGGCTGACCGCGCTGCAGGCGGGTGTAAACCCGCGCGTTATCGAGCAGCGACTCAGAGCCTTTATCTTGCCGGCTAAGGTAAGCGCAAAATCGGATAAAGGGGAAGTAGCCGATGACTAGGCGCAGGTCCCAAGGCGGAGTCGCGGCCGCGAGTTGGCTTACCACATATTCTGATCTAGTGACCCTTCTTTTATGTTTCTTTGTCTTGCTCTACTCATTCTCTGCCATTGACGTAGTAAAATTTAGGAGATTTATTGCTTCTTTTCAAGGGGCGGGAGTGCTGGATGGGGGGACCACGCCGGACACTGCCATCGTTATGCCGGAAGAAAACCCCACTGAAGTCGCCACCGAGGAGTTGGGTCCTTTTTGGGCGGATCAAGGTCAGATGCTCGCGCATGTGGAAGAGTATCTCGAGGCCCAAGGCATCGCGGCGGAGGTGCGTGCCTTTCGCGAGGAACGAGGGGTCATGATGGAACTGCAGGACAGGGTGCTGTTTGATTCCGGGCAGGCGACCCTGCGCCCGGATGGGTTGGTGCTGCTTGCCAAGTTGATGCCGCTTTTCGCGGCCATGCCCAATGAAATTACGGTGGAGGGCCACACCGACAATGTCCCGATCAATACACCCGAGTTCCCCTCTAACTGGGAGCTTTCGACCGGGCGTTCAGCGCGAGTGGTAAGGTACTTCGTAGAAATTCACGGCCTCACGCCGGAACGTTTCTCCGCCGTTGGCTACGGGGAGTTTAGGCCGATAGACAGCAACGCCACGGCAGAGGGCCGCAGCCGAAATAGGCGCGTTGTTTTTGTAATTCGGGGGATTTAGCGTTATGTTAAAAAAGATTCTTGTAGCGGTGCTCGCGTTAGTGATTATAATTTTGGGAGTGGTGTTCCGCGCACCCCTAGTAGCCGCGGTGCGAGGGCTCATATCTCCTGCTCCGACCTTGGTCCTCTCCCCGGGAGGTGACTTTACAGTTAACCTAATTGACCCTGGCATGCGTCGCTATCTCAGGGTGGAGATATCGCTGCAGCATTTATCTTCGGGTGCGCTGACGCGGGAGCTTGCGGCCCGTGAGCCGGAGATACGGCATACGATGATTAAAGTACTGCGCGCCAAGACTGTTGAGGACCTCACTACGACGGAGAAAGTAGAGAGTTTACTGCAGGAGCTGCTGGCCGCGCTTAATGCTTTGCTTGAGCAGGGAGAAATTACCAACATATTTTTTGTAAACTTTGTGATCCAGTAAGGAGCGGGCAGGGTGGACACGTTTATACGCTTGGTGATGGCCTTAGTTGTTGTCTTTAGTTTACTTTTTGCTTTGCGCTACTACCTATTACGGCGAGCGGCTGCTTTTACTTCCTCGGCGGCGCGCGTGCTGCGGGTACGCGAACGTGTGTGGTTGTCCGGGCGCACGCAGGCCATAGTGTTGGAAGTTGGGGAGGAAGCTTACCTTGTGTGCACGACAGGTCATACTGCGCAGGTTCTGCCTTTAGGGAAGCTTCCGGCGCTACCCCCCGCAGAGCGTCTTGAGAGTCAAAGTTTTGCCGCGCATTTTGAGCAGATGCTCACTTTCCTACGGCAGGGAGGCAACAAGTGATGTTCCCTATACCGCAAATCGGTCTGCAAATCGGGGCTGCCACTTCTCCCGGTGAAGTAGTGGGGAGCGTTAGGCTCCTCATCTTACTTACGGTGCTTAGTCTGGTCCCCGCCATTTTGGTGATGGTGACTTCCTTTACCCGCATCGTAATCGTCCTGTCTTTTGTGCGCACCGCAGTCGCGGCGCAAAACGTTCCCCCTAACCAAGTGCTCATAGGGCTGGCCCTCTTTCTTACCCTTTTTACTATGACCCCTACTTTGTCCCGCCTGCAGACTGAGGCAGTCGCGCCGTATCTTGCGGGAGAGTTGTCACAAGCGGCAGCCTTCGAACGGGCATCAGCACCTTTGCGAGATTTTATGCTGCCCTACACGCGCGAGGCGGACATAGCCCTTTTTTTGACCGCGACTGATTCACCCTCCCCCGAGTCGCCGCAAGACCTGTCCCTTACCATACTGGTCCCTGCCTTTATGCTTAGCGAACTTCGCACCGCTTTTGCCATGGGAGTGATGCTTTTTATTCCCTTTATGGTGATTGACATGGTGGTGGCCAGCACGCTTCTCTCTATGGGTATGTTTATGCTGCCTCCTGTGACCATCTCACTACCCTTTAAGTTGCTGCTATTTGTCCTTGCCGACGGTTGGCATTTAGTGGCCAAATCACTTTTAGAGAGCTTTTAGGAGGGAACTATGACGGCAGGGATGGTTCTCCACCTAGCACGGGAAGCAATTGTCCTGACCCTCTTGCTCGCGGGTCCTTTACTTATCGCTGGTTTGATTGTGGGGCTATTGGTCAGCGTGTTTCAAGCCGCGACACAGATACAAGAACAAACCCTGACCTTTGTCCCGAAACTTGTCGCCATTCTACTTACTCTGCTTGTCCTAGGTGGTTGGATGATGAATACGATGCTAGCTTATACGACGGACCTGTTCGCTAATCTTGGGCGAGTGCTGAGATGATAATCTCAGGCATAGTTCCGTGGCTGCAGCTTCTTTTAGTGATGGCCCGGGTATTATCGTTTCTCGCCGTTGCGCCTTTATTTAACAGGCCGCAGATTCCGGACTTAAGCAAAATCGGCTTGGCGATGATTCTTAGCCTGATAGTAGTCGCCGCGGGGAGTATGCCGATTAGCATAGATATTGGAACGTTCGTCGGCGCGCTGGTGCTGGAAGTGGCTACCGGGATGGCGGCAGGGCTTGTCGCCAATTGGCTATTTTTGAGCTTTCAGATGGGGGGTGCTGTTATGGACCAGCAGGCCGGTTTCGGGACTGCCGCCATTTTCGATCCCGCCACTCTGGCACCGGTATCCCTTCTGGCCAATTTTTTTCTTTCGTTCAGTCTGCTGTTGTTCCTTGAACTTAACGGGCACCATCTGCTTTTACATGCGCTTTTACGAAGTTTCACGGTTGTGCCGGCGGGGTCGGCAATACTTGGTGCTGATTGGGCTCAGATAGTCTTGTCAGTGCTGGCGGCCGCCATGAGCCTCATGCTTAGGTTGGCGGCACCCGTTTTGGCGGCGATGGCTATCACCGACATCACTCTCGGCATGCTGGGGCGTGCCGTACCGCAGCTCAACGTGTTGATGCTGGCTTTGCCTGTCAAAGCAGGGGTCGCGCTGTTAGTTTTGGCGGCAGTTTCTCCCCTGATGCTTGGTGTGGGGGACGCGTTTCTGACGCAACTAGAGGCCATGCTGGCGCAGTCGTTAGGAGCGATGTCGCCATGACACCTGAACAGCAGAGTCAGCAAGAACGGACCGAGCAAGCGACTCCCAGGCGACTTAGCGAAGCAAGAGCGAAAGGACAGGCGGCAAGAAGCATGGATTTAGTGGCCGCTGTTGGATTCCTCGGCATGGCCGCAGTGCTGGCTGTGACCGCAGAGCGGCTCATTAACGCCTCGCTCACTTACATCGTCGTGTCGCTTCGGAATCTGTCAGCAGTAACAAACTTGGAGTACTCATTTGCGCCACTTCTCTTGCATGCCGTTAACAGCTTCACAGCTATGGTATGGCCCCTGTTGGCGGCGGCATTGGGCATCGGTGTAGTTGCTAACGTTCTGCAAGTGGGGTTTTTATGGAGTAGCGCCCCTCTAAGCCCAGAGTTTAGCAGGCTCGACCCAATAGCAGGTTTGGGGCGCATGATGTCCACCCGAGCGCTGTTTGATTTAGTGAAGGCGCTAGCCAAACTGCTGGCGGTAGGTTTCGCAGCCTACCTCGGCTTGCAGGGCGAGATGGAGCACCTGTTATTAGCCGGGTATAGCGAGGGTGCCAGCTCTTTAGTGTTGGTGGGGCGCGTGCTTTACGGCGTCGCACTGCGCGTGGGGGTCACATATCTAGTCATTGGTTTGATTGACTTTCTTTACCAGCGGCATGAGTTTCGGCAAAACATGATGATGACGCGGCAAGAAGTGAAGGAAGAACACAAGCAGATGGAAGGTGACCCGCAAATTAAGGCGCGGCAACGCGAGCGGCAGCGTCTGTTGGCCACCGGGCGGATGTTTGCGGCTATTCCAACCGCAACTGTGGTGGTCACCAACCCTACTCACTTTGCTGTAGCCTTGCGCTATGAACGTGGGGTCGACGCAGGTGCACCTACGGTCGTAGCTAAAGGATGCGATTACTTAGCGATGCGCATCAAACTACGCGCCACTGAATGCGGCATCCCGCTAGTGGAAAACCCTGAGTTGGCACGCTCCCTCTACCAGCAGGCAGAAGTGGGGCGTGAAATCCCCGTCGCGCTTTACAGAGCCGTGGCTGAGATTCTGGCCGACATATTTTCGCGACAAAGGAGGCTGCCTTGAGTGCGTACATTACTGCGCTATACTGACATAATCATAGCCTCCTTGGTGATTGGGATAATACTTATTATCATTATCCCGCTACAGGCTGGTCTGCTTGACTTTTTGTTGATCATTAACATTACCATCAGCGTAATAATCTTTCTCACCACCCTGTTTACCACCAATGTGCTCCAACTAAGCGTTTTCCCCACGCTGCTCTTAGTTACCACCCTGCTGCGGCTGGCATTAAACGTGGCCTCTACACGACTCATTCTTTCTGACGGAGCTGCGGGGGCGGTGATCGCCGCGTTTGGGGACTTTGTGGTGGCGGGAAATTACGTAGTCGGGCTGGTTATCTTTATCATCATCACAGTGATTCAATTCGTAGTTATTACTAATGGCGCCGGGCGCGTGGCCGAGGTGGCCGCACGCTTCACCCTTGACGCTATGCCTGGCAAACAGATGGCGGTTGACGCTGACCTTAATTCTGGCCTTATCAACGAGGAGCAAGCGCGTGAGCGGCGCAAAATGCTGCAGCGCGAGGCTGACTTTTATGGGGCTATGGATGGCGCGAGCAAGTTTGTCAAAGGTGATGCCATTGCGGGTATCGTCATTACCATAATTAACATCATTGGCGGGCTGACCGTCGGTATGGCGCAGCTTGGCTGGCCATGGCAGCGGGCGGTCGCAACGTACGTGGCGCTCACTGTCGGCGACGGATTGGTAAGCCAGCTGCCGGCACTGCTCCTCTCCACGGCTACAGGTATTTTGGTCACGCGCGCGAACACTGACTATGGTTTTGGCACCGAAGTATCCGGTCAACTTTTTGCGCGTTCCAAAGTGATTGGTATGGCAGCTGTGTTGCTGGGAGGCCTCGGATTAGTGCCTGCTCTGCCGGCTGTTCCTTTCTTGGCAGTGGCCGGAGCCACGGGCTACTTGGCGTATGTGTTATCTATGGAAGAGAAAGAGAAGGCAGCGCGCTTCACGCCAGCGCCACCAGCGCGACCTATTGAGCCTGAGAACGTGTTGACGCTCCTGTCGCATGAGCAGTTAGACATTGAAATTGGGTTTGGGCTCGTTCGTCTGACGGATGGGAGTCACGGCGGTGATCTGCTGGAACGTCTTGCGGCGGTGAGACGGCGCTTGATTACCGAACAGGGCGTGTTTATTCGCCCTATCCGCATTCGGGATAACTTGCAGTTAAGGCCTAATCAGTACGCCATTAAAATTCGCGGCAATCAGGTAGCCGTGGGCGAGTTGCAGCCAAACTCACTGTTGGCTATGGATTATGCGGGAGGTAAGATAGATATAGCAGGGGTTGATACTAAAGAACCGACCTTTGGACTTCCGGCGCGGTGGATTGCAGCGCAAGACCGCGAAAGAGCCGAGGTTCTTGGCCTTACTGTGGTGGACTGCACAACCGTGATGGTCACACATCTAAGTGAGGTAATCAAGCGTCATGCGCATGAGCTGCTGGGAAGGCAAGAGGTGCGAGAGCTGCTGGACAAAGTAAAGGAGCTGAACCCTGCTGTGGTCGAGGAACTAAGCAGCGAACAAGTGGCGTTAGGCGATGTGCAAAAGGTGCTGCAGGGGCTGCTGCAGGAGGGAGTGAGTATTCGCGACATGGTAGGCATTCTCGAGGCTATAGCGGACAATGTGCGCACGTCGCGCGAACCGGACTTCCTGTTAGAAAGTGTCAGACACTCACTAGCCCGTACCATTAGCCATACCGTGGCAGACAAAGGCGTTGTCCATGTGCTTACCCTTCATCCGCGCTTAGAACAGCACCTCTTAGAATCCATTGCGGCATCCGGCGGCGGGCACGTAATTCTTGAGCCGAGCAAGCTCCACCTTTTCTTTGAACGGCTGGCTAAAAACCTTGAACGGGTCAGCATGTCGGATGGGCGAGCCCCTGTCCTGCTGGTGCCGAGCAAGTTAAGGTTGCCCCTACGTCGCTTCACCCAACGCCACTTCCCGACGCTGACCATTCTATCTCCCGGCGAAGTTAGCGGCGACGTGGAAGTGGAATCTTTGGGGGCGGTGGGGCTGGAGTGAGAATCAAAAAGGTTGTAGCCAAAGATATGCAGGTGGCACTACACATGTTGCGCAAAGAGTTGGGCCCGGAAGCCGTAATTGTAAGTTCGCGCACGTTGAGAGAGCCAGGTTTCTTGGGCTGGTTTCGGCCTACCCGAGTAGAAGTGACTGCTGCTGTTGAGCGCATAGCAGAGAATCGCTTAGAGCCGGACAACGCCTTGCGCAATGAACTTATAGAAATTAAGGCAATGCTCGGCACAATTGGCGCAGCTTCACTTAAAGCTACCGCTAAGGGCGCGCCTCCGGCGCGATGGGCGGAACGCTTCCGGCTTGCTGACCTTAGTCCTGAAGTCATAGCTTTGCTCAGTGAACAGCTGGGGACGGGCGATAAAGCGGCAGACGAGGAGAAGCGGGTACTAGATCGCCTCGCCAAGTGTTTTTCGCCCTATGAGCGCCCCAAGGGTAAACGCAAGCGGATTCAGGCTTTTGTGGGTCCGACCGGGGTAGGCAAGACCACGACTATAGCCAAACTTGCCGCTCAACAGGCGCTACAGGAGCAGAAAAAAGTCGCGCTGATTACGATAGACACGTTTCGCATTGGGGCAGTAGAGCAACTGCGCATCTACGGGGATATTATCGGTGTGCCGGTAGCGGTAGTAGGTGCTCCGTCTGAGCTCATTGACGCATTGACGGAGTTTAAGACTAAGGACGCAATTTTCATCGATACCACCGGCCGCTCGGCGCGGAAGCCGCTGCAAGTTTCGGAGATACGCACCTATTTTGAAGGCATCTCCGATTTAGAGAAGTACCTAGTGCTCAGTTCCACCACGAAAAGCAGAGACTTACTGAGCATTTACAAAGCTTATTGCGATTTTGGGCTTGCTGCCGCTATCTTCACCAAGTGCGACGAGACAGAAAGTCTAGGCGGCATCGTGGATTTGTGTTTTCGCACCTCTATCCCGGTGGCCTACTTCACTAACGGTCAAAATGTACCCGAGGACATTCGTGAAGCCCATCCACAAGAACTGGCGCGCTTAGTCTTGGGGGTGAACGTATGAGGACGGACCAAGCACACTTGCTGCGCCAACTCGTAGGGAAGGCTCCCCCGCGCCAGCGTGCCAAGATTATTACCATCGTCAGCGGTAAAGGTGGGGTGGGCAAAACCAATCTGGCAGTCAATCTGGGCATTGCCTTGTCCAGAAGCGGAAAAACAACTACTATCGTCGATGCAGACCTAGGACTAGCTAATGTAGACGTGGTACTGGGGCAGTATTTTGACCATGACCTCGAGCATGTCATTAAGGGTGAGAAGCGGCTGGAGGAGATCATAGGTTTAGGGCCTTATGGATTGCAGATTATCCCCGCTGCCTCCGGCGTACAAGAAATGGCAAATATGAACCCCGAGGAACGCGAACGACTAATTACGGAATTGGCGACACTAGAGTACAACACCGACTTCCTTATTTTTGACACAGGAGCGGGCATTTCCCGCAATGTCCTCGCCTTTGCCAACCTTGCCGATGAGGTTATCGTAGTGGTGACACCTGAGCCTACTTCGATTACCGATGCTTACGCGCTGGTCAAGCTGCTGGTATCCACGCGTGCGGCACGCAGTATTGCCTTGATTGTAAACCGTTCGCTTGGTCTGGAAGATGGCAGAGCTACGGGGGAACGCTTTATGACACTCGCCGAGCGCTTCCTGCGGCATAAGGTGCAGTTTTTAGGCGTGATTTCCGACGATGTCATAGTGAGCCAGGCGGTGCGAAAACAGCGCCCGTTTGTCTTAAGTCATCCTGACAGCACCCCTAGCAGACAAGTCGACGCCATTGCGCGTAGCTTAGTCGGCGAGACGCTTGCGCCGGTGGCGGAGCGGGGACTGTTGCTCGGGCTCAAGCGTCTTTTTGGGGGAAGATGATATGATAGCACCTACCTTTCGCGTCGGTTTAAGGCTGGAGGTTTGGCACGAGGACAGCAAGGCGACATGGATCACGCGCATTGAAGAAGTTTATGCCGATAGCTTCGCCGTTTCGTCCTTCTTTGCCGGGGCGGAAGTGCATGTATTGCGCCCCGGCGATGAAGTTAATTGTCTGCTGACGGATAAATTAACGCACGCCCAATACGGGTTTACGGCGCAAGTGCTGCGACGCGAGGTGAAGAGCGTCCCGTTATACCACCTTTCTCGCCCTAAAAACTTTGTCAGGATTCAAAGGCGTGCCTTTGTGCGGTTACCGGTCTTGATTCCCCAGTTGTTTAGGACTTTGGAGGATAGCGTTTGGCACAAAGGTTATTTGCTTGATTTAAGCGGGGGAGGCGCAAGAATTTCGCACAAGTCTCCGCTTACAGTCGGTCAAGATATTTACCTGCAGTTTACGCTGCGCAAAGAAGACGGTGTGCTCCTTGTGCAGGGAAAAGTAGTGCGTGTAGAGCGAGCAGATGAGATCGGGCCGGCAACTTTTCACAGCGGCATTCGTTTCCCGACACTGCCAGAAACAACGCAAGACCTCATTGTAGGATACGTCTTTGAGCGTATGTTAGCCGGACGCAGAAAACTGAAGGTTTAGTATGGACAAAGACCAATTAGTTCTCGCCTACCTGCCCTTGGTCCGCCGCATCGCCGGTCGTATCTACATCCCTTCGCCTGAAGTCTTGGACAGAGAAGACCTTGTCGCGCATGGTGTGATCGGGCTTTTAGAGGCGGCTGAGAAGTATGACTCTGCCCGGGAAACAAACTTTGCCAGTTTTGCCTACCGGCGCATTCGCGGGGCGATGCTTGATACTATCCGCAGCCTTAGCTTTAGCCCGCGCATTGTAAATGACCGCATCGGTCAGTATCGCGAGGCGGAGGAGAGAGTGATGGCGCAAGGTGAGGACGTCACCGCGGAGCGCATGGCAACAGAGCTTAGCCTTTCCGTCTCCGAGGTTCACGTCATTCTGGCGCACATGGCGTTGCGTTCCGTAGTTTCATTGGACCGTGTATTGTTCTCGGCGGAAGGGGAAGAGCTGCAAGTAGCGCAAGTGGTGGGGTCCGCTGGCAGTCCTGACCCGGCGCACGCGCTCTTGGAGAGCGAGTTGATGCAAGCGCTGACCACCGCACTCCTGCATCTGCCCGCGCGGGACAGGGAAATGCTCTCACTTTACTATCTGGAAGAACTGACTTTGAAAGAAATTGCCGCAGTCTTCGGTGTGACCGAAGGACGCGTGTCTCAGCTGCACAGTAGGGCCATTACGTCGTTGCGGCGAATGCTTAGTCATATACAATCGAAGGAGTGAAATCTTGAATCTGGTTTTTTTTCTTGTTGGTGTTGTAACCGGTGGGGTTGTCTGCTATCTTTACTTACAGAGCCATAGACTGCCTGTGACGGATCATGCGCTCACGCTTAGGGTGCAGGCGCTCGAGGAACAATTGGTCGCCCTAACTGCGGCCGGAGCGGGGCTTCGAGGTGCGTCAGGGCGCGGCACTCGCCCTAAGAAAGCGAGCGTTTCTGCCGGGAAGCAAGAGCGCATTTTAGCCCTCCATCACGAGGGCCTAGAAAATGGGGAAATATCCCAAGCAACAGGTGTGCCGCTGGGCCAAGTTGAGCTACTGACTCGTTTACACGGAAAGGAGTGAACCAATTTGCTGCGTGGGCTCTACCAAGCCACGTCCGCCATGGTCATTGCTAAGACGCGCCAAGAGATGATCAGCGGCAATATTGCCAACGCGGAGACTCCCGGGTTCAAGCGCGACGGAATTGCAGAGGAAGTCTTCTCCCAAGCCATGTGGGTTGCCAAGCTCGCGGGACGCCGGGCACAGCTTGGCGCGACATTTACTCGTACAGCGCTTAGCGCGCCGGTGACAGATCATCGACAAGGGCAGATTGTACAATCGCACTCGCCTTACCATCTAGCCATAAGCGGGCAAGGGTTCTTTGCCGTGCAGACGCCTCTGGGTGTACGGTACACGCGCGCAGGCGACTTTCGCCTTGACGCCTTGGGAAATATGGTTGATGCTCGCGGGGGGCGCTTGCTGCTCAGTGACAGAACGCCCTTAAGCGTGCAGGGGAGGGAGCTAAAGATTCTGCCCAGCGGGGAAGTGTTGGTGGACAATTCTTCCGCCGGTCAACTTCTCCTCGTTAACTTTCCCGACCCCAGCGGCCTAGTTCGTGATGAGAATGGTCAGTTTCAGGGCGACGGTCTACTTACCGTTACCAGTCAGGGCAGCGTGCATCAGTCTATGTTGGAGCAGTCCAACGTCGATATCGGCGAAGAAATAGTAGACATGCTCTTGACGAACCGCATATTTCAGAGCGCGCAAAGAATCGTCGCAACCTACGACCAATTGATGGAGCGAGCCCGAGAAATCGGCAGCGTTCGGTAGGGAGGAAGGTTATGCTGCAGAGCATTAGGCGCAGTGTCAGCGGGCTGGTAGCGCAGATGCATCGGCTGACCGCGATAAGTAGCAACATCGCTAACGCCAAGACGGCGGGTCACAAACGCCAGAGCGGGACGTTTAGCGAGTTGTTAGTGCAAGCGCTAGACGGTAGCAGTGTACCTCTGTCTAGCCCGCAGGCCAGACTTGTCCATGGAGCAGAATACCGACCGGAGACGGTCATTTCGCAAGGCGACTTGGTACCAACCGGGCGAGCCTTAGATATCGCTTTAGTGGGCAATGGCTTTATGGAGTTATCCGACACGCGGGAACAGCCAGTCTTTGTGCGGGGAGGCAGTTTTTCGCTTGACGCGGCCGGACGGCTGGTGCATTCCTCTGGTGCCTTCGTGCCGGGAGTGACCATCCCACCGACAGCACAATTGATTGACATCGATGCGGAAGGCGGGGTAACATATGCTGTCGACGGCGTGGTCACCAGCGGTGGCTCTCTCCGCCTAGTGGCTTTTGTAAACCCCGCGGGATTGGTACACTTGGGTAATCTAGTCTTTGTGCCGGGGGAGAACTCGGGTGCGCCGACAGCAGGCACTTCGGTAGTCAGACAAGGATTCCTTGAGGCTAGTAATGTTGTGCTGCTGGAAGAGATGACCTCGCTGGTCAGAGCGCAGCGGGTGTACCAAGCCAATGCTGCTGCAGTGCGTACGCTAGACGAGATGTGGGAGAGAAGTACTGACTTGCGGAGATAGCTGGGAGGATCGTGGATGGAGTATCCTGTCGGAATTGGCGAGTATAGGGTGGTGGTTGCCCACGGGATACTCGTGACACGCGGGTTAGGCTCGTGTGTGGGCGTAATAGTTTATGACGCTGACTTACGTATGGGTGGGCTGGCCCACATTATGCTTCCCAATAGCAGAGATTTCACCAGCTTCACCAACCCATATAAATTTGCTGACTTAGCAATTCCTGCAATAATCGCGGAAATGCGCGCACGAGGCGCTAGGCTGCTCCGAGCTCGCTTGGTCGGCGGCGCGCGCATGTTTGCTAACGGCGTGACTCGCGCCGGCTTTGATATCGGTGACCGCAACGCAGCGCAAGCTAGGCAGATTCTCAGCTCCCTAGCCGTGCCCGTGGTGGCCGAAGACCTAGGAGGGAGCGTCGGACGCACCGTGCTGTTATATGTAACTCAGGGCAGAGTAATGGTGCGCACTGTTGGGCACGGCGAGAAGACGCTATGACGGAGCAGGGCTACACACAATTCGCCTTACTGCTGAAAAATGAACATGGTTTAGACCTCTCCCTCTACAAGGAGACACAGATAAAACGCAGGCTGCTAAGCTACATGAGCCGCCACTCGATCGCGGACTTCAAGGGGCTTGTGCACTACATAGCGTCTGCCGATAAGCGCAATCACCTCGTTGATTACCTCGATATCAATGTGTCGGAGTTCTTTCGCAATCCCGAGCTCTTTGCCTACTTAGAACAGCAGGTATTTCCTCGCCTGACGGCGAAACAAAAGAGCCTGAGCATTTGGAGTGCAGGCTGTTCCATTGGTGCCGAGCCCTATTCGCTAGCCATAGCCCTAGCTGAAACGAGAGTTACGCTCAGGCGCGGCATATGGGCGACTGATTTAGATGCGGGTGCCCTTCACCAAGCAGCCCAAGGACTATACAGCCTTGCTGACGTGCGCAATGTCAGTAGCGTCCGCCGGGAGCGCTACTTTGAGCAAGAAAACGGTAACTTGCGGGTCAAACCGGAACTAAAGGCAATGGTCGAGTTTGCGCGCCATGACTTGCTACGCGATCACGTCGCGCAAGGCTTTGACTTAATCGTCTGTCGCAACGTAGCGATATATTTTACCGAAGATGCCAAGTTGACGATGCTAGAGCGTTTTACCCACAGCCTGCTGCCAGGAGGAGTGCTTTTCGTTGGAGCTACCGAGAGTTATCCTTATCACCGCAATTTTGGGCTTAGGCGCATCCACAGCTGTTTTTTCGCGAAAGTAGGTGACTAATGTGAAATCAGTCTCGACACAACAACTCGATGTCATGAACGAAATTGGCAATATGGGGGCAGGTCATGCCGCCACTGCGCTTTCCCTGCTTATGGGGCGGAAGGTCGATATGACTGTACCGAAAACAATGCTCCTCACCCTTGAGGCGGGGTGCGCGGAACTCAGCCGGGAAGGCGAGGTAGGCGTTGGTGTTGAAGTCGGGCTAGGTGGTGCCATAGACGGCCTGACCCTACTTACTGTAGATGAAGCCAGCGCGCTGCATCTACTGGAGGCGTTTAGCGATATGCTGTCAGGGCAGGGGCTTGATGACGCAATGGCACAGTCTGCCTTGATGGAAATCGGCAATATTGTTACGGGATCGTTTCTCACCGCCATTACCAATTTTCTCGGGGAATCCGCGTGGGCTTTACCGCCACGCTTTATTCATGATTATCTTGATGCCTTTGTGTGTAACGTGGTAGCTGTGGGCTGTCGTAATGTAGATTGGGTGCTTGTGTTTAAGACGAAGCTAACAGTCGATGATCGCTGTATTGCCTGTGATTTGGCCTATCTGCCATCGCCGGAGGCGTTTGCGCTGATTATGAACAAGATTTTATCTGCGGGGGGGACGAGGTAGATGTCGAAGCGAATTCTTGTGGTGGACGACGCGGCGTTTATGCGCATGATGCTTTCGGATCAATTGACTAAAGCAGGTTTTGAGGTCGTAGGTCATGCGGAAAACGGCATAGTGGCCATCGCCAAGTTTAAGGAGCTGCGTCCGGATTTGGTAACGATGGACATTACCATGCCGGAAATGGACGGCATACAGGCGGTAAAGGAGATTCGCCGCCTCGATCCTGCCGCGCGCATAGTTATGTGCAGCGCCATGGGGCAACAGCACATGGTGATGGAGGCAATTCAGGCAGGCGCACGCGACTTTATAGTGAAACCTTTTGATACCGGTCGCGTTGTGCAAGCTGTTACCAAAGCATTAACGTAGGTTGAGAAGTTATGCGCAATGTACTTAGTCAGGCCGAGATAGACACCCTACTGCAGAGCCTCGAGCAGGGAGCAGTCGACACAGAAGACTTGACTAAAGAGAACGTGCGGGTACGCAAGTACGATTTTCGGCGCCCTAATCGTTTCTCAAAGAGTAATCTCAGTGCTTTGTCATTGATCCACGATAACTTCGCGCGGCAACTGGCTAATTTCCTGACCGCATATTTGCGCGTGCCGGTGACCGCCAAACTAGCCACAGTAGACCAGGTAGCTTTTGAAGATTTGGTGGTGTCTCTTCCGGCCCATACCATCGCGGCTGTGTTTGCCTTTACTGGCTATGGCCCCGGCATTATTAACTTAGGATACGATTTGTCCATCCCCATTATGGATTTGGTTTGCGGCGGGGGTGGCGATGTGCCCAAACGCGGACGCCCGGTCACCGAGATTGAAGTCAACATGTATCGGCGGCTGGCCGCCTATATGCTGGAGCGCTACGAGGCTGCATGGAAAGACTCGATGGCTCCAAGTTGCGTGCTACAGTCGCTGGAAACTAATCCACGACTGGTCCAATCCATTCCGCCGCAAGAAATGGTAGCGGTAGTCACTTTGTCGCTGACCATCAATAAAGTTCAAGGCATTATTTCGGTATGTCTGCCCTTTATGACGATTAACAGCCTCATTAACAAACCGCGCGCGGACGCCGTAGAGGCGGACAAGGTCGACTTTCGTGAGCGGTGGCTCGAGAGACGCAAGACTCTCGGCCAAGCGACCCTAGCCCTGACCGCCATGCTGGGGGCGGGGGAGATTACGGTGAACGAGTTCTTGCACTTAGCTGTAGGAGATATTGTCGCTGTAGATAAGAAACCAGGTGACTTAATAGACCTGTTAGTAGAGGACCGGAGAGCTTTCTCTGTGCAGCCGGGCGTGATGGGCACACATCTGGCCGTGCAGATCGTCGCTTCACGGTTAGGGGGAGAGGAATAACCTGACTAGCAAGTATCTGTCGCAAGATGAGATCGACGCCATTTTAAAGTTTGGAGCCAGCCAAGCTCCCGGGCTGTCACCTGCCGAGTGTGACGCATTGGGCGAGGTGGGCAACATCTCTATGGGCACAGCTGCTACTACGCTGTCGCAACTACTAAATCGGCGGGTCACCATCACTACACCGCGCGTAAAGGTGCTGGGAGCGCGAGAACTATTAGCGCAGTTCACGGTGCCTTACCTTTCTTTGCTGGTAAACTTTACCGCGGGCTTGTCCGGATTTAATTTGCTGGTCATGCGCACGTCCGACGCGGCGGTGATTGCCGACCTTATGCTGGGCGGCACCGGTCATGTAGAGTCACAAGAGCTTGACGAGATTAAGGTCAGTGCCGTGGCAGAGGCCATGAATCAAATGATCGGCACCGCGGCTACATCCCTGCACTCCCTTTTCAGTCGCCGAGTGAACATTTCTCCTCCCGAAGTAGTCATGTTTGATGTTCCGCCCAAGGAGAGTGTAATTGCGCATCTTGAAGGCGAATCTTTGACGGTAGTGGCATTTAACTTGATAGTGGGCGACCTAATTGACAGTGAACTGTTGCAGGTGGTACCTGTCACTGCCGCCAAACAGATGGCGGAATACTTGCTTAGCGGGTTGGGCTCAGGCCAAGCGGCATCCAACAGTCCCGCACCATCCTCACCCGCGGTAACGGCCCCAGAGGTGACTGTTCATCGTGCGCAGTTTTCTCAGCTACAATCGCCCTCACAAGCGGGTCCCGGCCCCAACATTGACTTAATCTTAGACGTGCCGTTGCAGGTTTCTGTAGTACTAGGAAAAAGCAGAAAAGCTGTCAAGGATGTGCTGGCCATGGGGGCAGGCTCCTTAGTGGAACTTGACCGCATGGTGGAAGACCATGTTGACGTACTTGTAAACGGCACGCTCATTGCGCGGGGGGAAATTGTCGTGGTCAACGAGAACTTTGGCGTGAGAATTACCAGTATTCTCAGCCCGGCGGACAGACTGCGCGAGCTAAACAGGTAGGTTACTGCTCAGCCTGCTCAGAGCGAGGAATGATCCACTAAAAGTAGCCTTAGTACAGAAGAATCATTACAACCGCGTGTTCACACGCGGTTTTTCCTGTTATAATTACACTAGGTAATTGGAGGGAGAATAACCTAATGGATAGACGGCAGGCCTTGGCGATAATAGCGAGGGTGCGCGGTGTGCGATTTTCCGATGTTTCTCACCTTAATTTCGCGCACTTCCCCTTCTACTCGGCGGACAGTTGGCAGGAAGCGGGCTTGTCTCGGGCTGGTGCCCTAGCGCTTGTAAAGGCCTTTCGCGAGCAGGACGCTGACCCGCTGCTGCAAGCAAAGGCCAGGGCAATCGTCATCGAAGATCAAGATTACCCACCCTCCCTGTACCACCTCTATTCACCGCCCTTAGTCCTGTACGTGCGCGGGTGCCTTGGCGCAGGACGAGGAGTAGCGGTAGTGGGCACGCGCAAAGCTACGCCCTACGGTAAACAAGTGGTGGAGGCTGTAGTGCCCGTTGTTGTGGCGGCAGAGCACACGATGGTGAGCGGCCTAGCGCGCGGCATCGACACTCTGGCACATGGGGCTACGCTCCGCTGTGGCGGACATACGATTGCCGTAATGGGGTGCGGCTTAGACCTTTGCTATCCGCGCGAGAACTCGCTGATGGCCGAGAAGATAGTGGAACAGGGAGGAGCACTGGTGAGTGAGTACAGGGAGGGAACGCCGCCGTTAGCCGTACATTTCCCCGCACGAAATCGCATCATCAGTGGCTTGTCGCGTATTTGCGTTGTTGTAGAAGGCGATATGGGCAGTGGGGCATTAATTACGGCTGAGCACGCGCTTGAACAAGGAAAAGAGGTTTTGGCGGTGCCGGGCAGCATCTTTAGCCCGCAGAGCAGAGGCGCGAACTGCCTTATTGCACAAGGGGCAACCCCGCTGCTTGATCCTAACATAATCTACGAAATGTTAGGTTCCGCTAAGCCAAAAGAAACTCCGCTTGCGCTCCCGCTTAGCCCTGAAGAATCGCTTGTTCTTATGGCTCTAAACCGGGAGCCGCTAAACGTGGACGAAATCTGCATACACACAGGGTTTCCTGTAGCCGTGGCGGCTGCTACTTTGGCAGCGCTGGAGGTATCCGGCTCTATTGAGCGATTGCCCGGCGGCATGTACTTGCGGCTGCGCGCATAAGAGAAAAGAATGATCCACTAAGGACACAAAGGGGCACGAAGGCGAAAAAATTTTAGCGGCAGTTCATGTGAGAAAAAAAACAAAAAATAAAAAACATAATCCACTAAGGACACTAAGGGGCACGAAGGCGAAAAAAATCTTAGGGGCCCTTCGTGGACAGTAACTACCGTATGTATGAGGTGATTTGTCTGCCGAAATTTCTTGTGATTGTAGAGTCGCCCGCCAAAGCTAAGACCATCAGCAAGTACCTAGGGTCAAAGTACACCGTTAAGGCGTCCTACGGTCATCTGCGTGACTTGCCAAAGAGTCAGCTAGGTGTTGATGTAAACAACGATTTCGCACCCAAGTACATAACGATTCGGGGTAAGGGCAGTACGGTTAAGGAGTTGCGTGAGGCGGCCAAGAAAGCAGATAGCGTGTTCTTGGCCACAGACCCGGACCGTGAGGGGGAGGCTATTTCGTGGCACTTGGCGCATACGTTAGGACTCAACTTAAAAAGTCCCTTGCGCGTAACGTTCAATGAAATCACCCCTGCGGCAGTCCGAAGCGCTTTCCAACAACCGCGTTGCATTGACGAACATCTTGTGGACTCCCAGCAAGCACGGCGCATCCTCGACCGTATCGTAGGATATAAGCTGTCCCCTCTGCTGTGGGTCAAAGTTAGAAAAGGCCTCAGTGCAGGTCGCGTGCAGTCTGTCGCAGTCCGCATTATTATCGATCGCGAGAGGGAGATCCAGGCTTTTCAAACCAAGGAATACTGGACCTTGGAAGCATCGCTCAAGCCCCCCAAGTCACGGCCGTTTTTGGCTAAACTGACGGGCTGCGAGCTTGCCAACCAGGCCGAGGTGGAGCAGATTGTCTCAGCACTGCGAGGGCTGCGTTTTGTAGTAAAGGCTGTGAAACAGGTCGAGAAGGAACGCAAACCATTCCCACCGTTCAACACGAGCGCCCTGCAACAGGAAGCGGCTAAGCGACTGGGATTTTCCGCTAAACGCACGATGCGCATCGCGCAAACGCTCTACGAAGGAGTCGACCTAGGGAAGGAAGGCGCGGTGGGTCTGATAACCTATATGCGTACAGACAGCACCCGCCTCGCGCAGGAAGCTATTTTGGCGGCGGAAAACTATATTAAGGCGCACTTAGGGCCGTCATACCACACGGCGCGGCAGTATACTGTTAAGCGAGGCCACAGTGTGAACTCGCCACAACATTCAAGCGCACAGGATGCCCACGAGGCTATCCGCCCTTCGTACGTGGAGCGCACCCCTAGTGAACTTAAACTATCTTTGTCGTCGGAGCAGTACAAGCTGTATAAGCTTATTTACGAACGGTTTCTCGCTTCACAAATGTCTAACGCGCGATTTGATACCGTGCAGGCAGATATACAAGCAGGCGAACACGCCTTTCGCGCCGCCGGTTCCCGGTTGGTTTTCCCGGGCTTTTTAGCGCTCTACGCAGAAGAGAGCAATGACGAGGAGACCACAGACACGGGCGAACTTCCTCCCCTGCAAGTTGACCAAGTTCTGTCTCTCGTTAAACTTATGCCCAAGCAACATTTCACCCAGCCTCCGCCACGTTTCACCGAAGCCTCGCTGATCAAAATCCTAGAGGAGGAGGGGATCGGGAGGCCGAGCACCTATGCACCGATCATTGATACCATTCAAACGCGTGGCTATGTAGAGAAAGAGCAGAAGCGCTTTGTCGCTACCGAGCTAGGCCAAGTAGTGGTGGATATTTTGAAAGAGTACTTTCCAGAATTAGTAGAAATTAAGTTTACTGCGGCGTTTGAAGACAAACTGGATGCAATAGAAAACGGGCAGTCTACAGCCGTAATCGTTTTACGCGAGTTTTACGCAGATTTCGCGGCGCAGCTAGAGAAAGCCATGGTAGGCGCAGAGAAAATGGAAGTCACGGACGAACTGACGGACGAGGCGTGTTCGTTGTGCGGGCGCAACATGGTGGTAAAAGTTGGGCGCTTCGGGAAATTTCTTGCCTGTCCCGGCTTCCCGACATGTCGCAATACCAAGCCCATACTAAAATCTATCGGGGTGGCGTGTCCAATCTGCGCGGGTAGCATTGTTGAACGTCGGAGCAAGCGAGGGCGTACGTTCTTTGGCTGCTCAAACTATCCTAGCTGCAGCTTTGTGGTGTGGCAAAAGCCCAGAGAAACGCCATGTACTCATTGTGGTGCGTTCACCGTTGAGCATAAACGCCGCTCCGGTGAGGTGTATAGTGTCTGTGGCAACCCGGCCTGCGGCGCCATCCAGGGAGAGAAATGAGTTGCGGCACTTAGAGACTATTCACGCAGGACGCGCAAGACACTAAGCTGGGCAGGTACAATTAACAGAGTTTTTCCGCAAACCTAGCTTAAACTCCTTGTACAGCGAGAAGAAGCATGATAAGATTTGGGTGGTGATGTGACATGAATTCCGGTGCGCAAGTATATTCACTGGACGACCACATAGACCATTACGTGCTGAGTCTGCGCGTGGCGAGGGGGTGCAGCGAGATGACGGTCAGTAGTTATGCCCATGATTTGCGACAGTTCAGCGAGTTTATCGGGGATAAGCCCACGGTAAGCTGGGTGACGGCAGATGTGCGGAGATTCATTGCTCATCTCGCCAAAAGCGGTTATGCCAAGAGTTCTTTAGCCCGAAAGATCTCTTGTTTGCGTTCGTTCTTTAATTTTCTGGTGCACACGAACGCAATCGGTTCAAACCTCGCGGCCGCGGTGGACTTACCTAGGCATAGGCGAACTTTGCCTGCGGTGCTGTATGAAGGCGACGTGGACAGGCTTCTCACTTCTGCTACAGGTATGGGCCTAGAAGCCAGAGACCGTGCGTTGCTCGAACTCCTCTACGCTACAGGTTGCAGGGCCAGCGAGATTGCAGGCCTAAAGTTGACTGACATTGACTGGGAAACTTGTACACTGCAGGTTATGGGTAAGGGAGCTAAGGAGCGCATTGTCCCCTTTGGGAAGGTTGCAGCACAGCATCTGTGGACTTACATCACACTGCTGCGCCCGGAGCTGGTTACAGATCGGAACGTCACTCACGTGTTCGTCAACTACCGAGGAAGCCCCTTAAGCAGGCGTAGCCTTGGCCGCGTAGTAGAGAAATACGTGCGCCTTGGGGACTTTTATGGTGTGACCCCGCATGCCCTGCGCCACAGCTTCGCCACACATTTGCTTGACAACGGCGCAGACCTGCGTGTTGTGCAGGAGCTCTTGGGGCACGCGTCGGTATCAACAACCCAAGTGTACACCCATGTCTCCGGCGAGAGGATCAAGACTGTGTACAACAACGCACATCCGCGGGCGTAGGATGAAAGGAGCGTGCGAAAAGTTACGCGGCGTATACAAGGTATAAATAGGAGTAGGAGGAAAGAGCATGAGTTTACTAGAAAAAACACGCAAACTGAACAAAGTGCTTCAGCAGGGAGCAGGGGACGCGGTTAGGTTCAGTGACTTAGCACAATTGTATGGTCAAGTTTTTCGGGCGAACACGTACATTCTCAATATCCGTGGCAAGCTATTGGGAGTAGCGCTGATTGAAGACTATGAGTGTGATTTGCTGAAAAGACACGTCCGCTCAGGTCGTTTCCCAGCGGAGTACAACGATAAGATAGTGGCAATCACGGAGAGCCGCATCAATTGCCGCGAAACAGAGGACTGCGTATTTGATGAATCGGAGTGCCAACACACCGATAAGTTGACTACGATCATTCCCGTTGTCGGGCGAGGCGAGAGGCTGGGGACAATGCTTATAGCACGGTTTGATGACCCCCTGAATGACGACGATGTCGCGTTGGCTGAGTTTGGCGCCACGATTCTTGCGATGGAGATTCTCCGGGCGCGTCAAGAGGCAGCCAGTCAAGAATCCAGACAGCGCCACATTGTAGAGGTGGCGGTAGAGGCACTCTCCTACTCCGAGCTCGAAGCGGTGGAGCACATCATGCGTGAATTAGGCAACGAGAAAGAGGGACTACTTGTCGCCAGCAAGATAGCCGATCAAGCCGGAATTACCCGTTCCGTTATCGTGAATGCTTTGCGCAAACTGGAAAGCGCGGGCGTGATCGAGTCTCGCTCGCTCGGCATGAAGGGCACTTATATTAAGGTGCTCAACAATAAGTTGCTAGAAGAGTTAGCAAAAAAGGAATAACAGAGGCTACGAGAGGAGCTACTTGAGGAGCTCGTTTTCGCTTGCCCAAAAGACATAGGGTGTGCTATACTGAGCGTCGGTGTTTTATCACACACGCGACCGGATGTGCTAAGGGGTGCCTTGCCTGTGTGCATGGTCTGGGCACAGTTGATGGCGCGGAGGGAAAACCTAAGGAGGCAAGTCGCATGGCAGTAATCAGCATGAAACAACTACTTGAAGCGGGCGTGCATTTTGGCCATCAAACGCGCCGCTGGAACCCCAAGATGGCCCCATACATCTTTATGGAGCGCAACGGTATTTACATCGTCGATTTACAGAAGACCGTGCGCAAATTAGACGAGGCATACGCATTTGTGAAGAGCGTCATCGCCAATGGAGAAAACATCATGTTTGTCGGCACGAAAAAGCAAGCGCAGGAAGCCGTTGCCGAGGAGGCTAACCGCTGCGGCATGTTTTTTGTGAACCAGCGCTGGCTGGGCGGGACGTTGACTAATTTTAAGACAATTGAAAAACGCATCAAGCGATTACATGACCTCGAGCGCATGGAAGTCGACGGCACGTTTGATGTGCTGCCCAAAAAGGAAGTCATCAACTTGCGCAAGGAAAAGGAAAAGCTAGAGAAGTTCCTAGGAGGTATTCGGAACATGCGTCAGTTGCCGGGGGCTCTGTTTGTCATAGACCCCCGCAAGGAGCGCAATGCCATCGCCGAGGCGCGCAGGCTTCGCATCCCGATCGTGGCTATCGTCGACACCAACTGCGATCCCGACGAGATTGATTATGTTATTCCTGGGAATGATGATGCCATCCGCGCGGTCAAGCTGTTGACAGCAACCATGGCTGATGCCGTCCTCGAAGCTAGGCAAGGGGAGCAGTTAGCTCAGTAAGGTACGAGGAAAGATGCGAATCGAGGGAGGTATACCCATGGCCAAGATTGAAGCCAGTCTCGTGAAGGACCTGCGCGAACGTACAGGAGCAGGCATGATGGACTGCAAGAAGGCTCTGACAGAGACGAATGGTGATATGGAAAAAGCAGTCGAGTTTCTGCGCGAAAAAGGGTTAGCGGCCGCCAATAAGAAGGCCGGGCGTATAACCAGCGAGGGTGCGGTGGAATCCTATATCCACGGCAACGGTCGCATCGGTGTGCTCGTAGAACTGAACTGTGAAACTGATTTTGTCGCTAAGACGAACGAATTTCATGCCTTGTGCCGCGATATTGCCATGCAAATCGCCGCGGCTAACCCCCAGTACATTGTGCGGGAGGAAGTGCCCGCGCACGTGATCCAACACGAAAAGGATATTTTACGGGCACAAGCTGTTAATGAAGGCAAGCCCGAAAAGATCATCGACAAAATGGTAGAGGGACGCTTAGAGAAGTTCTTCGCTGACGTGTGCCTGATGGAGCAACCGTTTATCCGTGAGGGCGACGTAACCGTCAAGGAACACATTCAGTCTCGCGTCGCAACTACAGGGGAAAACATCACCGTGCGCCGATTTGTACGCTATCAAATGGGTGAAGGGCTGCCAAAGCGCACCAGCGAGGAGTAGTGCTTAAGGGGAACACAGCAGTGTTCCCCTTTTTGAGATGCAATCTTCCGTCTGCTGGCTACAGGAAAACGGATGACGCTAGCGAAGATGACATGGGGGTAGTTATAGTGACGCCGAAGTATCGCCGCGTGATCGTAAAACTGAGTGGAGAAGCTTTAGCTGGCCAAAAGGGTATCGGCATTGACCTTGATATTGTTGCCGACGTGGCAGCTCAACTGGTAGAAATTAGGGAACTAGGAGTCGATGTGGCGGTAGTCGTGGGAGGCGGAAATTTATGGCGAGGCGCGCCCCGCAGCAGAGAAGGGCTGGACCGCGCCACCGCCGATTACATGGGAATGCTGGCCACTGTCATGAACGCATTGGCGCTGCAAGATGCCATCGAGAAGCTAGGAATCGCGACCAGAGTGCAAACTGCTATCGAGATGAAACAGATTGCAGAGCCCTATATTAGACGCAAAGCTATTACTCACTTAGAGAAGGGATACGTAGTTATTTTTGCCGCGGGAACAGGCAACCCCTTCTTTTCGACAGATACAACCGCAGCTCTGCGCGGAGCGGAAATTGGCGCGGAAATCATCCTCAAGGCCACACAAGTAGATGGCGTTTATGACCGCGACCCGCATCTTAATACAGGTGCCATACGTTTTACGGAACTAAGTTACATCGAAGTTCTGCGCCGTAACCTGCGCGTGATGGATGCTACGGCTACCTCGCTGTGCATGGACAACGGCATTCCGGTCATGATTTTCAGTCTCGCGGTGCCGGGCAACATTAGGCGTGCGGTGATGGGTGAACAGGTAGGGACATTTATTAGAAAAGGGGAAGCCACTTGATTAATGAAGTGCTGCGAGAGATAGAGGATAAAATGAAGAAGTCGGTGCAGGCTCTACAAAAGGACCTGGGAGGGTTGCGTGCCGGCAGAGCCATGCCCGCATTGCTGGATAAGTTGGTCGTGGAGTACTACGGTGTACCCTCACCTGTGGCCCAAGTTGCCAGCGTCACTGTGCCCGATGCGCGCACGCTCGTCATTCAGCCGTGGGACAAGGGGCTGCTAAAACCGATTGAGAAAGCCATCCAGAAGTCCGATCTGGGCCTTACCCCTAACAGCGATGGGTCTGTGATTCGCTTGCATATCCCCCCTCTCACGACGGAAAGGCGTAATGAGCTAGTGAAAGTGGCAAAGAAAAAAGCAGAAGAGACTCGTGTGGCTGTCCGTAACCTGCGGCGGGACGCCAACGAGCTGGTGAGGAAATTCGAAAAAGATGGCAGTGCCTCGGAGGACCAGGCTAAAAAGGGCCAAGAGGACGTACAAAAGCTGACGGACAAGTACGTTAAAGAGGTCGACGAAGTATTGCTGGCCAAAGAAGCTGAAATTATGGAGGTGTGATATGCTCCCCCCGCAGCGGGGGAATTATGCTACAGGAGGAAGACCGGATATGTTCTGGCGCAAAACAAGTCCCATATCTACCACGAGCCCACTGCCCACCCACATCGCGATTATCATGGATGGCAACGGTCGCTGGGCCGAACGCCGCGGTTTACCGCGCACGGCCGGTCATCGCGCAGGCTTAGAGAGCGCTCGGCGTATCATAAAGGAAGCTGTACGGCTAGAGCTAAAGTACCTCACCTTATATACTTTTTCTACCGAGAACTGGAAACGCCCTGCCGAGGAAGTGGAGTATATCATGAGTTTGCCGGCGGAGTTCTGGCGCAAGGAACGTGCCGCGTTAGTGGAGGCAAATGTACGCCTAAAGGTATTGGGAGACCTAAATGGATTACCGCCGGAGACGCGTCACGTCGTTGACGAGGCTGTAGCCACGACGCACAACGCCCGAGGGCTTACCGTCAGTCTCGCGCTTAACTACGGCGGGCGGGCAGAGATTGTAAGAGCAGCCCGGCTTTTCGCGGAACGCTATGCCGCGGCGGGAAGCGAGAATGACTTCGCCGCTTGCTTGTACACGGAAGACCTGCCTGACCCAGAGCTCTTTATTCGCCCCGGTGGAGAGAAACGTATTAGCAACTTCCTCCTTTGGCAATTAGCATACACTGAGTTATTTTTTATGGACAAGCCGTGGCCTGACTTTGATGGCAGTGACCTTGTCCGGGTCATTGAAGAATATCGCGGCCGTAGCGTCAGACGGGGAGGATTATAGCGATAGGGGGTCAGGTGTGCTTACGCGGATTCTTGCGGGGCTAATAGCTTTCCCCATTTTTCTTGCCGCAGTGTATGAAGGCGCTCTCTTGCTGGTGCTGCTGATGATGGTGCTAGCGATTATTGCGGTAGCCGAGACACAAAATCTGTTACGAGCCAAGAACATAGCCACAAGTTCCTTTGTCTACTGGTTTCCCGTATTGTATTTGTGGGCAGTCTACACAGGTGAAGGCATGCTGGGAGTGCAATTGGTTGTGGCCCTGTGCGCCGGGCTCTTGCTACGTCAGCTAATCACCTTCCCGGCATTCAGTTTGGCGGAGGTAGGTGCCAATTTGCTGGCAGCTCTGTATCCGTCCCTTCTCTTAGGGAATTTACTTCTTCTCCGCGTGGAGGCTGGCTACATGTGGGCGTTTGCAGCCGTTGCCGGGGTATGGGCTTATGATGCTTTCGCCTACTTTATCGGTGTGCGGTACGGGAGCTCACGGCCTTGGCCCGGCATTTCGCCCAAGAAAAGCGTCGAAGGGGTACTTGGGGGGCTACTCGGAAGCACCTTGGTAATTGCCTTATTTCACAGCTACTTGCAATTGGCTCTGATGGGGGCTATAACACTGGGACTATTAGTGGGCCTGGTGGGGCAGCTGGGCGATCTTGCGGAGTCAGCACTAAAACGCTACGTGGGCGTAAAGGACTCGGGCACCCTTATCCCCGGACATGGCGGCGTCCTTGACAGGTTTGACTCTGTAATGTTCTCGGCCACTGCGGTGTATTGGGTATGGACGGCGATAACACTATGACCGAGGTGAAGAACCTGGTTGTCCTAGGTTCCACAGGTTCGATAGGAGGTAGCTGCCTTGACGTCGTACGACGTCACCCGCATCGGTTGCGTATTGTGGGTCTGGGAGCCGGACGCAACCTAGAGTTACTCAAGGCGCAAATAAGAGAGTTTAGTCCCGCTTTCGTCGCCATCGGCGATACAGCCGGTGGGCATGCGCTTCGGATAGAGTTTCCGTCCCTCACCGTTTTTGTCGGCGAGTGTGCCGCCGTAGATATGGTCAGAGAATCGCCAGCCCATGTGGTCATGGCTGCTACAAGTGGCATGGAAGGGTTGCGGGCAGTATTTGCGGCCGCCGAGAAAGGGGTTCGTCTGGCACTAGCCAATAAGGAAGCTCTAGTGGCAGCAGGTACTTTGCTGCTAGATGCGGTGACACGACATGGCGGGGAACTCATGCCCGTAGATAGTGAGCACTCGGCCATTTGGCAGGCACTGCGAGGGTGGGACGCATCAGAAGTACAAAGGTTGATCCTCACCGCTTCTGGGGGCCCTTTTTTCGGTAAGTCTCGCTCAGAGCTTGCCATGATGACAGCAGAAAACGCGCTCCGGCATCCTACTTGGCGCATGGGGCGAAAGATAACCGTAGATTCTGCGACGTTGATGAATAAAGGCTTGGAGATCATTGAGGCTCACCACTTATTTGGTGTACCCTATGAGCGCATTGAAGTTTTGGTACATCCGGAAAGTTTCGTACACTCTATAGTTGAATATGTAGACGGCTCGCAGTTGGCGCAGTGCGGCCGCCCGGATATGCGCGTTCCCATCCAGCTTGCGCTGTCGCACCCCGAAAGGTGGCCCGGGGAGTATGTGAGCAACAACTGGCAAAACACCCTGTGGACCTTTTTTTCGCCAGATTTCGAAACATTTCGCTGTTTGAACTTGGCGATAGCCGCCGGGAGGGCGGGGGGCGGGCACCCAATTGCACTTAACGCCAGCAATGAGCTTGCCGTTTTGGCCTTCCTAGCTGGGAAGATACCATTTCTCGCCATAGAAACAGTTGTGGAAGGCGTCTTGTCCAGAGATGTGCCTTCGCCGCCAAGATCTGTTTTTGACGTTATGCAAGTTGACGCGTGGGCCCGTACCCAAGCGCAAGCTATTATTAGACAAAAGGCGGTGTACTAATTGGTGATTCTACTTGCTGTCGTAGTTATCGGGGCGCTGGTGTTTTTTCACGAGCTAGGCCACTTTTTGGCAGCAAAGGCCGCAGACATGTACGTGCAGGAGTTTGCCCTAGGTATGGGGCCTGCGCTTATTTCTGTGCAGCGTGGAGAGACCAAGTACTCACTGCGCCTATTGCCCATAGGAGGATTTTTGCGTGTGGCGGGTGAAGAGGCGACCGCGGTTGGCGCCGCTATACCACAGGCGCGGCGGTACGACAAGAAGAGCGTGTGGCAACGCATGCTTTTTGTGGCCGGGGGTTCATTTATGAATTTCCTGTTGGCAGTTCTCATCTTTGCGGTTATCTTTATGGCGGTGGGAGTGCCGTCCCGCGCACCCGTTCTGGGAACAGTGAACGAGGGCTGGCCGGCGCAGCAAGCAGGGATGCAGCCGGGGGACAGGATATTGACGATTGGGGACGTAAGTATCTCGACTTGGGTCGGTATTCAGCAAGCCATTGCCGGAAGCGGCGGCCAACCATTGGCTGTCGTCTTTCGCCGCGG
>DBBC01000112.1 GCA_002292025.1 Firmicutes bacterium UBA994 | reverse complement strand
ATGCTTTAATAATACACTCCCTAGGCAAGCCAAAGAATGGCATAGGCTAATTTATACGCATCAGCCGGGATACTGTAAATCCTCCCAACAACACCATTGCAACCGCGAAAACACCAAGCAAAGCCATGTACTGCCAGACATCGGCTAAAGTGGCGCCTTTGAAGAATACATAGTGGGCTATCTCAACCATCCAAGTAAGGGGTAAAATCCGGCTTAAAGATTGAAGCCATTCCGGGAAAATAGCTATGGGGTACATTATTCCCGAAAGAAACATCATCGGCATCATCAGCGGCAAGCCTGCCACTGCTCTTAAAGTTCGTTCGTCTTTCACATACGCGCTTATCGTATAGAACAAACCCATAAGACCAAGACCTGCCAACAGTGCCGCCAGAACCAGAAGCCATACTGAGCCGGTAGGAGTGACGCCGAAAAGATATATGGTCATAGCCACTGTCAGAATCGCCGAAACTGCTATCAGCAATGTATTTGCCACAAGCTTGCCTAATATGATCCATATACGGCTTATAGGGGCTAAAGCCAAGAAATGGATTGTCCCTGATGTTTTCTCCGATATCAGAGTAAACCCACTGAAAACAAAAGCGTTTGACAAAACAACCATGGCGGCCAATCCGGCTCCCAAAAGCCTTAACAGATAGCCGGGGTCATTCATGTCAAGCCCCCATGCCCCCTTTATATCAAGTGCCGCGGCGAATCCCGCCGTTTGCGCACCGTGAACGTTTTGAGTCCCCGAAGAGGCTTGTATAAGCGCCGTGGTTATGTTTGAAAGCACAGCCCTAGCTGCTGCGCCTTGTGTGTCGTCAAGCAGCACAGTAAGTCTTCCGCCTTGAACCGGCGCAAAGACCGCGGCTACAACTTCGCTGTTTAGTAAAGCTTCCTCCGCTTCTCTGGCATCGGCAAACACTATGGCGCTAACTTGTTCTGCCGCGATTAATATTTCCGCGGCGGGCGTTCCCTCCACCACGCCAACTCTTAAGTGATGCATAGGCTGTGCCTGCAAACCTGCAAGATAACCCATTAACATTACCATCAGTATTGAGGTTATCAACGACAAAATAAAAAGATTTGTTTTAAACTGCAGGAGAAGCTCATTACGCGTTATGCCGATGAATGCTGTTAGGTTTTTCATTGTTCAGGAATCCCCTTGCCCGTAAGATTAAGAATGACTTCTTCGAGAGTTCTTTCGCCATGTACTTTAAGCGACTCCGGAGATCCGTCAGCGATAATTCTCCCTTTGTTGATGACAATTATCCTTTTACAAAACTTCTCTGCTTCTTCAATATAATGTGTCGTGAGAACTATAGAGCGATTCTGGGCCGAAAAACTCGCGATATCCTCCCACAGCGCATACCTAGACTGCACATCAAGTCCTGTTGTGGGCTCATCAAGAAATACCATCTGCGGGCTGTGAAGTATTGTCCTAGCGTATACCAGTCTTCTTTTCATTCCTCCCGAGTAAGTAGATACTGGCCTGTCCGCAACTTCAAGCAGCCCTATTCTTTTTAGCATAACGGTGGCTGCTTCTTTTGCTGCTTTTTTATTCATGTTGTGCAAAGCTCCCTGCAACTGTAAATTGTCCATCCCTGACAAGGGCTCATAAAGGTTGTTCTCTTGAGGCATAAGGCCGATAAGCGATCTCACTTTTGTTGAGTTTTCTCGAACATCCATGCCCGCTAAAAATGCCTGCCCCCTAAATCGCTTAAGCATTGTCGTCAAAACGTTTATGAGGGTTGTTTTTCCGGCTCCATTGGGGCCTAAAAACGCTACGGGCTGACCGGGTTCAAGCTCAAAGCTTATGCCCTTAAGGGCGGCTACTTTGCCGAAATTGACATGCAAATCTTTTACCAACACAGCCTTAGTACTACCCGTCACTTTAATCACCTCCGAAAACATTGACCGCGTAGTCAAGTATAACACTGTATTGACCAGTTGGTCAATACAGTGCCGAAAAGAAACTTCCCCACCGTAAAGTAGAAATTTTTGCCCCGGACTTTCAGTGTCTACCTAAAAATCGCAGCCAGCACCAACAAGATGGCGCCAAGCCCTAAAAGGAGCAGCTTGTGGTTTTTCCTCCCTATTTTCTCCATGATCCATTTGGTTTTGAAGTTTCCCTCAAACATTATGGGAAACTCAAGGATAGCGCCGGCGATGTACAATACGGCTAAGAGAAGCAGAATCAATGACGTCAAAGACATAAATATTCCTCCTATCAACCAAGATTATTTTTTTGCCGGAAAAAATTGAAGGTCAAAGCAATAACTAATAGATTATACGCAAAGCCCGCGGCTATATACTGATAGAAACCAAGGTTCATGCTAACTATGCCGGCAGCTATATGAGGCTCGAGCATATGGTGTTGGAGCGCTTTTGCCGCCCAATGCTGCGGGGCTATGGCGAAAAGCCACTCATAAGCGTTGAGAAAAAAGAAGCCTCCAATGGGGAATAAGAGCAAAAAACCCGTTGCCTTCATGGTTACATAACCTTCGACTTTGTTGTTTGCAAACGCGTTGACTAAAAATGCCGTGATTGGTGCCTGCAGAGTAGCTAGAACTGACACGAGAAGCATGTCAGGCAGCGAAAGCGTAAACGCGCCTGTTAACCATATGATGAAAAAACCACCCACAACGGACAATAAAGATGTAAAGCCAACCTTAAACCAGATGTAGAGATTAAGAGGGACAGGTGAAATCTGAATGGAGGCAAACACCTGATCGTCGCGATCATCAAGCAAGGAAAATCCCGCCATTGCGCCATAAGCAAAGCCTACAATCAACACCATAAAAATTGCGACAAGCTGCATTGCCTCTAACGGAGCAAGCTCATTGACTATTACATACCTGCCTATGCCGCCGAGCACAAACGGATAAAAAATCATCATGAATGTCATTTTGTCCCCCAGAATATTTTTAAGTTCATACTTTATCCAGGACGCAAGCATACTTAAACCCCCGTTTCCTTCATCAAATACTCGTTGAACTTAGGTTTGACACTAAACATATACAACATTGCCGATAAGGCGATAAGGTAAATGTAAGAAAAAACTACTCGCCAGGCTTCTATTTGCGTAAAGGCGGTATTGATCAAAACACTTGACGCTTCCGGCGGGAGCAGTATAAAAAAGCGGGAAACAGACTCGCTGATGATGCCAAACAAGGCAAAAATCGGCGGAAGTGCGAATATAAAGACATAGAGCATGTAATTTATGAGATGGGACGTAAAGTCTTTGGCGCTGTATGAAAGCCGGATACCGATGAGCGAGTGAACGACAGTCACCAGCACAATAGCGGGTAGCAAGAGAAGATAATTAAAAGTGACCTCTTTTATAAAATAGACAGCTATGGAGATAACCGCGACCGTAATCAGGGAGTTGACCACATTGACCAGAACTTTGGCCGTTAAAAACTCATGTTCAGTGACCGGGGTGACCATGATTGAGTTTATGGTGTGTTCCTTTTTTTCGTAAAACAGTGTTGCCCCGACGAGAAGAATGGTCATCATTATGCTGTCCATGAAAAAAATAAACGGTATGAAACGCAAAAGCATCTCAGCCTCAAGAAAATATGCTAATACGACCCACATAATGAGAACGACAAAGTTTGCCGTGAAAAGGTTGTATTTATTCAACCGAAAAAATTCAGCTTTGACCAACGTCAATAGGTTAGGCACGAAGCTTCACCCCCGTAACCTTGATGAAGATTTCCTCAAGCGTGGTCTCGCCGCTGTGTATGGTTTCTATCTCTTTATTGCGCAGCAAATTAAAGAACGGCTCGGTTTTGATCTCGTCCATTGAAAAAAGCTGCGAGTGCACGTCGCCATTTTCACGGTATTCGACGTTTACTGTGCGTTTGCCGTACTTTATCTTTAGATCGCGTGGCGAGCCTTCTTCGCGCAGTTTTCCCTGTGATATGAAGGCCACGCGGTCGCAGAGTTCATCGATATCCCCCATGATGTGGCTTGTGATAAAAACTGTGCCGCCTTTTTGCCTGAACTCACGGATCATGTCTTTCATAATGCGCGAATTTGCGGGGTCAACGCCGTTAGTAGGCTCGTCCAAGAAAAGAAACTTAGGGTCGTTTATAAGCGCTCTAACGAAATTTAGGCGGATTTTCATCCCCTTGGAGAATTCGCCGGCCTTCTTGTCGCGGTCATCCCAGAGACCGACTCTTTTCAAAAGTGGCTCGATATCAACTGTTTTCTTGTAAAGTCGCTTGAAAAAATCAAGATTTTCGATTGCTGTTAGCTTTGAGAAAGATATCGGCATCTCAAAACTTACGCCTACATCCTGATAAAAAGAGTCGTCGTAAGATGCAAGGGGCTTGCCGCGATGCTCTATCTCTCCTTCGAAGCCACTTAAAAGCTTGATGAGTACTTTCTGCGTTGTACTTTTGCCCGCGCCGGAAGGCCCAAGAAACCCGAAAATTTCGCCTTCGTTTATGTTAAAATCTACTCCGTCGACAGCGTATTGGCTGGAATTCCTGTATTTATACCGCATGTTTCTGACTTTAATCATAATTGCACCCTCTCTTAATCATTGATGGCTGCCCGCAGTCCGGGCAGTCTGGGTCGCGCAGCACTTCCACCAACTCGAAGCACATAGACATGCCGTCATAGATGAGCATGCGGTTGGTCAGCAGTTCGCCTTGCCCGAGCAGGTATTTGACCGCCTCCGTCACCTGTATAGACGCAATAAGCCCCGGGATCGCGCCAAAAACACCTAGCTCTGATGTGGACGGCACATGGGGCGCAGGCAACTGCCGGAACACGCAGCGAAGACACGCGCTGCTGTACGGCAGAACTGTCATTGCCCGGCCAGACATAGACAGCACAGCGGCGTGGATAAATGCTTTGCCCAGAGCCAAACAGGCTTTGTTAAGAATAAACCTGCTAGGAAAATTGTCGGTAGCATCGATGACTATGTCGTAGCCGGCAATAACTTGCGCAGCGTTGTCCTCAGTCACTGCATAAGTATGCATGACGATTTCGCAATCGGGGTTGAGCGCCGTTAGTTTGTCGCGCGCTGAAAGCGTCTTAGGCTTGCCTATATCCGGAGTGAAATGCAGTATTTGACGCTGTAGATTAGAGAGAGACACAACGTCACTATCGGCAATCCCGAGCCGCCCAATCCCCGCAGCCGCCAAGTACAAGGCGGCAGGTGAGCCTAGCCCTCCCACGCCCACTATTAGGGCTGAGGAACAGAGCAGTTTTTTCTGCCCTTCTACCCCTAGGCCTGGCACGCGTATATTCCTGTCGTAACGCTGCGCTTGATCTGGCGTTAGCCTCACCTTATGCACCGCCTCTACGCAAGCGAAAGGGGCAGATGTCCCCGCCCCTTCCCTGCTAACTAACCACCGCCTACCGGTGGGAACAGCGCTACACGCTCGCCTGGCTGCAAGCAGTAATCGAGAGCCCTATGACGTCCGTCAACTAGGGCGGCAGATACCTGGGCCGGCGGAATGCCATATCGCTTGAGGACATCACTAATAGTGGTGTTCGCGTCAATGTCCACCATTAGCTTCTCTCCGTGACGTGCCCCGAAGAACTTTTCCAGACCGGTGTACGCCCTTAACTCTACCTGCATCCCACGCACCTCTCGCGCCTGCGGGCTAGGCCTTACTTTGGGTTAATCCCACTAAAGATGCCCTCTATCTCAGCTTGGCTAACGTCAAAAACAGTGTTGTGCGGAGCTAGCTTGTCGGTATAGAAGAACTCGGGCAAGCGGTCGGCCGCTTTAGTGAAACCTGCCCCCTCATTAAAGGTAAGCTCTGTCTTGAGGATGCTCTTCCCTAAAGCTAGCACATCGTCGACAGTGAGGGTCAGGTTATATTGCGCGTTCAGCATCTCGACAATCGTAGGCAAGCCCTCGGGATTGTCAAGCACGGGGAAGGCTACAAACAGACATAGGCCCGAGGCATCCACCGCGGCTGTTGCCACTTGCAGATTACGTGACAGCTCAACCTGCCCCTCAGGCAACGTGGGGTCGACGAAACCGCCTACCTTAAGGATATTGGCAGTAACAGCATAACCCGCAGTGTGGTCAGCGCCCATGGGAGTGGTGGAGTATGTCACGCCCATGCCTTTGCAAGAACGAGGGTCATACGCAGGTATGCCTTGCCCCTTTACGGTAGGCACGCGGGTGACCCCATAGGCTTTGCCGACGAATTCGGCGCCGTTACCAAGAATGCGTCCCGCCGGTGTGCCCTTGGCAACTTCGCTGAGAGCGGCAATGGCAGCCTCGCCGTCACCAAAGGGGATGATGCCTGCTTCCATCAATACCCCTAGGGCCACGCCGGCTTCGATAGTGTCAAGCCCAGCGTCGTTGCAGATGTAGTTTAGCTTGGCGATCACATCGAGGTCTTTTATGTTTAGGTTAGGGCCAAATCCCCACGCCGTCTCGTATTCAACCGGCGAACAGATTTTGCCGTCTGGCATTGGATAGACGTTGGAACATCGTATTACGCACCCAGGGTGGCAAGCATGCGCGACTCGCCCGCCCCTAGCCTTGGCCGTAGCCGCAAGCGATTCACCGCCGACGTCATTGGCATGCTCAAACCTGCCATTATTGCTGAAATTGCGTACCGGCAAGGTTCCTGCCTCGCTGATTATGTTCATCAATACGTTTGTGCCATAGCTTGGCAGCCCGGTCCCAGTCACAGCATGTTCACGCAGTATGGTGGCAAACTTCTTGGAAGCCGCCATAAAAGCCTCTTTGTCATGCACCGGTGCGCCGAAGGTTGACGGCGAGTCAATGACTATGGCCTTAAGTCGCTTGGAGCCCAACACAGCGCCCAGCCCCCCGCGTCCCGCATAACGGCTGGAGTTGCCCTCACCATCATTGGTAGCTACGCCTGCCCCGGCAAGCATCATCTCGCCGGCAGGACCGCTACAGATCACCCCGACTTTGCTGCCATAACGCTCCCGCAGCGATGCTGTCAGCGCATAAGTGCCCATGCCTGCATACTCATTTGCGGCTAGCACCTCTGCCCCGTCAGGCGAGACTTTGGCAATCCACGTACCTTGCTCACTTGGAATCCCTTCAACAACAATGGCTTTGATACCGAGACTGGCAATCTTCTGCGAGCAAATTCCGCCTGCGTTTGCTTCCTTGATGCCCCCGGTGAGAGGGCTCTTGCCGCCGACAGAGAGTCTACCCGAAGATGGCGCGTTGGTGCCGGACAGCAAACCCGGCGCAATCACCAGCTTGTTAAACTCTCGCAAGGGGTGACAATGCGGCGGCACTTCATCGGCAACGATTTGCGACGTTAAAGCACGACCCCCCAGTGGCAGATACTTCGCCGGCACGCTCTCGTACTTCGCCTCCAATGTCGACATGTTGATGCGCAGCATTTTTGGCATGACTTACCCTCCAAACATTATTTTCGGTAATAACTTATTCTACGCCCCACCCTTACATTCCTGCATGTTTTCTGATTAAATTGCGAACTTCAGGTGAAGCAAAAGGGACGGAAGCAAAAGGGACGGAGCCTTTTGCTTCACCCCTCTTAAAGATTGACTGCTCTGCAGAGGACTTACCCTTCCCCCGGAGAACTAGTAGTCAACACTATCAGCGAGAGGGGTTCACGATGGGCACTATCGAGCTACGTTTTTTCTCTAGCCTGCAGCCCATTATGAAGGCGCGCGGCTATGGCTTCCCCGCTCACTTGGAAATAGGCAGCAGCATCACACCCCATGATTTACTGCTTAAGTTGCAGCTGTCGGATACACAGGTAGAGGCGATAATGGTTAATGGGAAGGTACATGACCTTTGCGCTGTAATCATGCCAGGAGACCGAGTGGCACTCATTGCGCCTGGCACCCCCGGGCCATACCGGGTCATGCTGGGCATCAAAAAGCAATAGTGAAGCAAGAGGGACGTAAGCTCCACTGCGGTGCAAGCCACCAAGCGGCTATTTGCGGCCAAATAGCAAGTGCTCTGTGGACAAAAGCACCCGTCCCTTTTGTCTTACAGGAGCTTCACTCGAGCGAGTCTTACTTGGCTGGAACGCCATTTCGACTTAATTGAAACCACGGACGAGGAAGCGGCAAACGTGGAAATAAACACTTTCGCGCTTTCTCCGCGCAAGGTAGTAATGCAAGAAACGAGCCAAAGATTAGCAGCCTTGCTGGCAGCCAAAAGTATAGAGCCCATATTGGTCGACTATTCAGAGGTCGCCAAACTACCCGGGTCATTTCGCTGCACCACCTTACCCCTTGAAAGGGGAGACTGAACTCGTTTCTTTTGCTGTTTGCACTGTTTCGTCTCCATCGGTCCTCGACACAAAGCTTACCAATGACAGGAGGTGCCGACATTGCAGGTCACGATTACGCCGTTTGACCTCGCCGCTGACGACGTTGACAAGGCCGCACGGCTATTCTACATAACCGACCCCGTAATGGGTGTCTTTTTTGGCGGGGAAAAACAAACACTACCGGCCCTGCGGCGTCTTATCCGCATGGACCACAACCATTTCAGCCATAAGTACATCCTGTGCGCCAAGCACAACGGTGAAGTTGTCGGTTTGTTGGCAGGCTTTGACGCCGCGCAAGACCGGCTGATTGAGCGAGAGTGTGGGCGCGATTACCTGCAGGCGCTAAGTCTTTTTCAGGCACTGCGCGCCGGTTTGGTGGCGGCGTTCATGCATCACGTTTTTGTCAAATCCGTCGGGGAGAGAGAGTTCTACATAAACAACTTGTGTGTTGCGCCGGGTCATCGGAGCCTAGGTATTGGCGCTGCCCTGCTCGGGGAAGTATGCGGAAAATACGCCAAAGTAACGTTGGGAGTTAGCATTGACAATCACCGCGGACTAAAGTTCTACGAGCGGAACGGCTTCAAGATTGAATCCACGCGAAAGATGCGCCTCTTCGGCCAGACGTTCGGCGCACACAACATGGCGTGGAGACAATCGTGAAGCAAAAGGCTCCGTCCCTTTTGCTTCACTCCAGCCAAGTAGTTACTTCGCTGAGGGGTTTGCGTGGGCGTGCGGCTGGAGATTCATCGGCGTAGCCTATGGCTACGGCGGCAATTAGCATATCGGTGCGCCCTAGGAAAGCTGCGATTTCCCGCTCGGCATAGAAGACATTGCAGATCCATAGCGTGCCGAGCCCTAGTTCCTCAGCACGGAGGAGCATATTTTGTATGGCTGCGCCTACGCTTTGCGTATCTACCCTCATTCTGTAATTGTCCGCCTTGCTGTGTTCACCCTGCAACGCGAACTGAGGGTTATGCACATAAATGCACACGGGTGCCTCGCGCATGACTTTTGTGGTCCGTAAGGCACCGCTCGCTTGCAGTTCTAGTTCGGTCATGTTTTGGGCGGCTGCAGCTTCAATAGCATCTACTAGCGTGTCTTTCTTGGCCCCCTGCAGCACAGTGAAGTGCCACGGCTGCCTGTTTTTGCCTGACGGCGCGAGACACGCGGCTTGCAAGACCTGCTCAATTAACTCGCGCGCTACCGGCGTGTCGTGAAACTTGCGGATACTGCGCCTAGCGCTAATAGCTTGGCTTACGTTCATAATGACTTACCTCCTCGTATGTGTTGCCCTATAATTCTATTATAGAAGGGTATTGACCTGCTGCCGGCGCATCATTATGATGACCATGGAAGCATTTTTTGGAGGCATGCAATGATTTTTTTGCGCCGGCTTTTCTACGAAGCCAAGCCGTACTGGCACTATTTGTTGATTACGGCTTTGGCTGTTCTGGCACTGACAGGGCTAGACCTTATCGCACCTCAACTGGTACGTCGCATGCTGCACCTCGTCGAAACCGAGGGGATGCTGAGCATGGAGCGACTGCGGCCTATTGCTCTGGGTCTGCTGGCTCTATACTCGGTCAAAATAGTGTTTAGATTCTTAGCCAGTTACATGTCGCACGTGGGTTCGTGGCGACTGGTGGCTAACATGCGCACCAAGGTATACGACCATCTACAGAAACTTTCGATGGGTTTCTTCCAAGACAAACAGACAGGCCAACTCATGTCCATCACTATCAATGACGTGGACACATTCGAATCATTGATTGCTCATGCCATCCCTGAGATGACGACTAATGTTTTGGTCTTGGTTGGGGTCTCGGCCATCTTGTTTAGCATGAACCCTACTCTGGCTGCCCTAACCCTGATACCGGTTCCGCTCTTGATCTTAGCAACTCGTCTTTACGCGCACAGAGTTCGCCCAAATTTCGTGTTAGCACAAAAGAGAATTGCGGAGCTGAATGCGCTGCTGCAGGACAACCTCTCCGGACTTAAGGAAATTCAAATATTTAACAAGCAGGCGCAGGAACGCGCGAAAGTTAACGAAAAGGCGCAGCATCACGTCAATGCCATTCTCGTTGCCTTGCGGCTAAACGCGGTCTTTCACCCTACCATTGAGTTTTTGACGTCTTTAGGATTGGTGATAGTTGTGTTTTTTGGCGGCATGTTGGCCTTGCAAGGAACAATGCGCGGCAGTGATATTGTAGCGTTCATGCTGTACCTGAACCTCTTTTATCACCCCATTACCGCCATGGCCCGCCTGATGGAAGACATACAACGGGCTTTAGCCGGTGGAGAGAGGGTGTTCAAGGTTCTCGATACCCCTCCGGATATTCACGACAAGCCTGAGGCGATTGCTTTGCCGAAGGGCACGGGGCATATTACCTTCGACATGGTCTCTTTCGGCTACCAAGATAACCAGCGGGTGCTCGAAGACATCAGTTTTGAGGCTAGGCCAGGCCAGATGATTGCCCTCGTTGGTCCTACCGGAGTAGGCAAAACCTCGATTATCAGCTTAATTGCTCGATTTTATGCCCCGAGAGAGGGGCGCATTCTGCTCGACGGACACGATATCCGTGACATCACCCTTGCCTCGCTACGCGAACAAATCTCGGTGGTGCTGCAGGACGTCTTTTTGTTCAATGGCACCATTGGCGCGAACATCGCCTACGGCATCGAAAATGCAACCACAGAGGATGTCGTTCGTGCCGCCAAGATTGCCCATGCGCACGAATTTATTATGGCCACCCCGCTTGGGTATGACACCGCCATCGGAGAAAGAGGTATGAAGCTCTCCGGCGGGCAAAAGCAGCGCCTTGCCATAGCTCGGGCGGTGCTGCGCAACTCGCCTATTCTGATCCTCGATGAAGCCACAGCTTCAGTCGATGTAGAGACCGAGGCGCAGATACAAGGTGCAATTAATGCCCTCGCAGGAAGCCGCACTATTGTGGTGATTGCCCATCGCCTATCGACGGTAAAGCGCGCCGATATTATCCTCGTGCTGGAAGACGGGAAAATCGTAGAACAAGGTAAACACGAAGCGCTAATCAGCAGTGGCGGTCTATACAGCCGTCTCTGTCGAGTACAAATGGAATCGGCCACATTCAATCAGCCGATGTAGTTCAGCTAAGGTCCTGCCGGCGTAGCGGGCACCTGCGGGATGCAGGGGGACGCATGTGGACGCCGGGGACAGTCCCCCCTGTCCTTTCCTAACATCTGAGATACTTGCGCTTAAAGCCGAGCCGCCCCTTCGCCGCCGCCTTCTCGATTTCTTCTGCCGCGATAGGCACACTGAGCCTAGTGCTGCCACGCCGGACCTCAACGCTACCTATCGCTTTAGCAACCGCTAGCGCTTTTTCGTGCAACGGCAAATAGGAAATGCCCACGGTCTGCACGAAGTTGTTCATGGCGTATTGAGCTCGGTATGGACTTGTGTGGATTGTGTCCCGCACAGTATCGAGCATGGCCTCGAGCTTCCCCTTGTCGAACTCAGCGTCTTTACGGTTCCCTAGCAGCCAACAGTAGCAGCTGTAGCCGGCTGAAACGTAGAGTTCCTGACCCGAGGCTATCCATCGGTCGGACACAGCTTGGGCTATACCTGTATCGGCCAATGTCACGGCGACGATAAAATCGGAAATCATATAAAAATAGGCGCCTTCTATCCAGCGGTCAAAATCTGCAGCCGTCATCGTTTTGGCGTCGGCAACCATACCGGCCAGATACATGGCATCGTAATTACCGGTAGCGTAGAGCTCCTCGGCCAGTGCTTGGTTCTTCTTTATTCTTTTTACCAAAGGCTTCATCGCCCCGGTAGCCACACCAAATAGCGGTTCTCTAGCTCCGTTCTGAGTATAGACCTTTTTAGTTCGCTCTGTGCCTAGTGCTGCCAGCTCTTGTAGCACCTCATTAGCGTTCACCGTATATCCCCCTATTATCGTCTTTAGTTGGCGTGACATGGACTTATGTCTTACATTGTCCCACTTAATCAGTAGACTGCTCCCTGTCATTCGGACAAAAGTACCCGTCCCCCACGTCGCCCGCTAGCGCGCAAAACCTGTGGGCACAATCATTAGCGGCGCTAGTTGTGTGCCAAGAACTGCGGCAACGCGATCGTCGTGGAAGGCTCCAATAGCTACGGTATCGAGACCCAGAACTTCCGCCTGCAGCAGAAGGTTCTGTGTAGCGTGGCCTACCTCCATGTACACATAGCGGCGTCCGCGCTCTCCATAACGCCCTGTGGTACGCGCATACTCGGCGACCAGCACAAAGTTCACCGGTGCTTGGGCGATAGAATCTTGGTTGAGCGCCGCCGCGGTCAGTGGTGCGGCAAATTCCCCGTGCTGTCTAAGACGCAGGCTGTGGTTATGCTGCAGGTAGACGTAGATGCCAGACTCGACGCCTGCAACGTTACGCACGACCACATAAACCGTGAGCGGATGTGTAGCACCGGCTGACGGGGCTGTGCGCGTGGCGCCGGTACGCGCGTCAACTGCTTCACCCTGCATTGCCCACAGCATCTGGGCTAACGCCTCCTTAGTTAGCGGGCGGTCGGCAAATGTTCGGTGCGAGATTCGCCCGGCCAAAGCCGCTTCTAAGCTGCGTTCCCCGATAAAGGCAGGTGCGGGCAAGGCTACCGCCTCCACCACTGGCTGTGGCCTTGTCTCCGGCTGACGAACAGGTTCTCGCGCTTGGCATCCAACCATCAGGATTAACAACACAGACAAGAGCAACAATCTCATGCCCTCTTCCCCTTTCTTCTTGCCTTCGTACGTTGCTTGCGTCCAAAGAAATAGAGGTAGTAACAGGAGCAATGGTTTGCAGGCCGCAGTCCTAATCCTGAGTTATACGTTCTTTAGGCAGGCCAAGTATCCTGCAAACTATAACTGCGCTATAGCCGAATCAGCTACGCAGTGACCGGAGACTGCGGCTTAGGCTCAGGGCGACAAAACGCCTAGGCAAGCTAGGCACATGAACACAGGGATTTGTCGCAACTGCGGCGAATAGAGTGACTACTACAATCTAGGGGGGATTTCGCATGCGCATTGGAACCAGCCGCGTGATCTACACATTCGACAAGCGCCACCCGCCTGCTTTAAGTGTATCCTCGGGAGCTACGGTCGCCTTTGAGACGTTAGATGCTTTTGGCGGGCAGGTGAATTCGTCCGACCAGACGCTGTCCAGCCTCGATTGGAGCCGCGTCAATCCCGCTACCGGTCCATTGTATTTAGAAGGAGCGGAACCGGGCGATAGTTTGCGCATAGATATTTTGTCCATCGAGGTAGCGCCGCAAGGAATCGTCGCCGCCATTCCCGGTGCGGGGCTTTTTGGTGACCGCGTCCGACAGCCGGAAGTTCGCCTGCTGCCTTTTGTTGACGACGCCGTAATTTTGCCCGGTAATATCACGGCTAGACTGCAGCCCATGATTGGGGTAATCGGAACAGCGCCGGCAGGTGTAGCTGAGCACTGCGGTGTTCCCGGTTCGCACGGCGGCAATATGGACAACGCTCGTATAACGGCCGGGACAACCCTTTACTTGCCCGTGTTTGTGCCGGGAGGGCTTTTGGCTATAGGCGATTTGCACGCACTGATGGGGGACGGCGAAGTGATGGTGACGGGCGTCGAATGCGCCGGCACGGTGACGGTGCGAGTAACGGTGCTCAAGGGTCAGACCGTCTTAAACCCACAGCACGAAGATGACGAATACTACTACACCATCGCCTCACACGAAAGCCTAGATGTCGCTGTCAGACAATCCGCTAACGACATGTTAGATTTAGTCATGCGCTACGGGTCGCTCTCACTCAATGAAGCCGGCATGTTGCTAAGCTGCCTAGGCCAAACACACATCTGCCAAGTAGTTGACCCAAAAATGACAGCACGATTCGCCATGCCCAAAGCGGTACTGCGCAAGCTTGGCGACCATGACCCACTGCGACGCCTAGAAGTGCCTTGGTGACTGCATTCGACGGCAAGGGAGGAACAACGAAGTGCTGTGGGAAAAGTTGGAATTATTCATAGCGCGTATTATGGATGAGGAGCCTTTTGTCGGATTAAGCGTCGGCGTGGCACAAGCAGGCGAGGTTATCTATGCGCAAGGGTTCGGCGTGGCGGACCTAGAAACGAAGCGCGCTGTTACCCCCGAGACGATTTTCGGCACCGCTTCTGTAACCAAGTCCTTTACTGCTTTAGCCGTCATGCGTCTAGCGGAGCAGGGGCACTTGTCCCTCAACGACGCTGCAACCAAATTCCTGCCCTCCTTTAGACTGCAGGGAGCGGATGACGTCTCCGCTATCAAAATCCGTCATCTTCTATCCCACACCAGTGGGCTACCACCCATGCGCCGCAGGCAAGATCTTATCACCTTTGCCCAACATATAGATTTCCTAGCGAATGAACCTATGCCCATGCTCGGAGCACCCGGCGAGTACATCAGTTATAGCAATGACGCTTTCTTGGTGCTCGGCGCTCTAATTGAGGCCATCTCGGGGAGCACTTACCTTGACCATATGTCGGAGAGCGTCCTTCGCCCCCTTGGAATGACGCGATCCACTATGGATGTGACCGCTCTGGAATCATTCACCGACATCTCCACCCCTTACGTCCACCATCGTTCTACCGACCAGTTCGAAGCACAAAAGTGGCCGGTGCTCAACAACTATGTTGTGGGCGGAGGGGTTCGCTCCTGCGTGCACGACCTGCTCACCTACGGCGGTGTCTACACCGGCCAGGAAAACCTAGCTACGGCCGAGACTTTACGGGCCATGTATACGACAGGGCTACCGGTCAGCCGAAATAGCTATTATGGTTTCGGCTGGCGTTTCACCCCCGA